>NZ_VPAV01000030.1:0-16367 GCF_013418995.1 Acinetobacter sp. YH12106 | reverse complement strand
TAACTGGTGCGATCGCGCTTAAAGAAGGCGTGGAAATGGTTATGCCTGGTGACAACGTTGAGATGTCAGTAGAGCTAATCCACCCAATCGCAATGGACCCAGGTCTACGTTTTGCGATCCGTGAAGGTGGTCGTACAGTGGGTGCTGGTGTAGTTGCTAAAGTAACTGCATAATCGCTGATTGTGTAAAAAAAGCGCCTCTTTGAGGCGTTTTTTTTGTCTGGATTTTTGTCAGACAATCACTCATGAGTGTCCTTAACTGATAGTGTGATGACCTAAACTGCACTTATTTATACGATAAAAATCAATAAAACTAGGCTCAATAAAACAAATAATAGATTCAGGCAGCTGTGCTTGAAAGGAGCCTACAATGAACGTAAAAGTAAAAATTTCAGAGCGTGCTGGTGCAAGCTTTCCTGTTCGTCGTATGAATTTTGATTTTGATCATGTCCCGGAATACTGGATGCATGGATCAGCCGGTTTAACGCATTTTATGACCGCCTTATCTGCACTGTTTCCGGCAGGTGAAAAGTTCTTTATCGATAGCGTTCGGGCCGTGCGTCAGCATCCAGCGATCAAAGATAATGCAGAATTGCAAAAAGAAATTTCTGCCTTTATTGGTCAAGAAGCTATGCACACGCATGAACATGTCGGTTTTAATGCCTCCGCACAGCGCTATGGACATGATGTCGAGACACTGGATCATTATACCGATCAGGTGATTCAGACCACGCGTAAAGTCATGGCCAAACTGCTGAAGCCAGTTGACATTAGCCAAGAAATGGTGGATTTGACTGCAACCACAGCACTGGAACATTTTACCACGACCATCGCAACGCAGTTGTTAAGTAACGCTCATATCCAGGAACTGATGACTGATAAAACCATGAAAAATATGTGGATGTGGCATGCGATTGAAGAAAATGAACATAAAGCGGTGGCCTATGATGTGTTTGAAGCTGTCTTTGGTAACGGTTTAAAAGCCTATGCGCTACGGACCTCATCTTTGGTCATTTCGATGGCAACCTTAGCTGTTGTACAAAGCTATTTTCTGGCACGTTTACTCAAGCAGGACAATCAATTGAATTTGGAATCGCTGAAATCGATATATACCTACGCGTATAGCCCATCAAAAGGGGTAATTACGGGCATGAGTCGTGAAATGTTAATGTACTTTAAACCTGGCTTTCATCCAAATGATCATGATACACATGGCCTGTTAACAGTCTGGAAAGCCAAACTCGGACTTGAATAGGACTGAAAATTAAAGAGCGATTGAAATTGCTCTTTTTTTTACTCGATTTTTTGGATGAAGTTTCTATAATGCGGAAGTTAATTCTATATAAGATGAACGAAGATGATTCGTTTAATGCAAGCAGCGGATGTAGCAGCCGTTGCAAAGATTGAAAAATCTGTTCAATCACATCCCTGGACTTTAAAACAGTTTGAAGATGCGGTGACTGCTTATCAAAGTACCGTGATCGAGCAGCAAGGGCAGGTGCTGGGATTTTGTATTTTACAACCGGTGCTGGATGAAGCCAATTTACTGCTTATGGCAATTGATCCGGCTCAGCAAGGTCAGGGCTTGGGTTATCAATTATTGGATGCCTCAGTCGCCATGCTGAAAAATAATCCGGTGCAGATTTTCCTGGAAGTGCGCGAAACTAATATTGCTGCCATCAAGCTTTATGAGAAGTCAGGCTTTCATCAGATTGATTTACGCAAAAATTATTATCCGGGTTCAAACGGAACACGCGAACATGCCATCATTATGGTCAAGGCATGTACGGATGACTTTGCTAGCCTGTTCAAATAGAAACTGACGACCTTATTTAATAATCTGGTGATTCCATCCGCTGGGTAAGGTCGTCATCAATGAGTTTCCCAGGTGCTGAATCTCCAGCTCACTCAGCGCACGGTTTAAACGTCGCCATTGACCATCAATCAAGAGTTCTAGCGGCAGATACTGAGATTTATAATTCATCTTGTTGGAATGTGGCACCCAATAACCGAGGTAGATGAATTGCAAGCCAAGTTTTTGCGCATGTTCAATCTGTTTCAAGATTGCAAATGCACCGAGAGAGCGGCGATTTTCATCCGGATCGAAGAAGGTATATACAGCCGAGATGCCATCATCCAGCAAGTCGCAGGTGGAAACACTGATCAAGCGATCATCCAGCCATAATTCTAAAAAGAAGCTGTCTGTACAACTTTGCAATAAAAACTTTTCGAACTGATCGCGACTCGGAGGGAACATGTCACCATCTGCGTGGCGTTCATTGATATAGCGTTCATACAGCGCATAATGCGTATCACCGGCCTGCTCTGGACTGGTAATTTTCACCCGCAGATCCTGATTGCGTTTCCAGGCTTTTTTTTGTGAACTGTTCATGGAAAATTCAGCCACTGGCACGCGTGAAGATAAGCATTGACGACACAGATGACATTCCGGACGATAAACAAAATCGCCACTGCGCCGGAAACCGGTGCGCGACAGTTCTGACAGGGTCAGTACATCAATGCGATGCGCAGGATCCAGAAAAACCATACGTGCCGACTTATTGGGCAAGTAGCTGCAATCGTGCGGCGGCGTAATATAATACTGTAAATCGTTCAGTAGGGACTTTGGCTGATAAGAGTTCATAACAAGTACCCTCTGTTATTTTCATTCACTGAGTCGCGCGTTTTGCGCTATTGTTTTACTTGAAAATACACCCTCTTGATACTTTTTCCAATCGATAGCAGGCTGTTTTACAACATCTTGTAACGAATTAAGATAGTCTTGGCGAGAAAGTGTACAGGCGCCGAGGCTTAAAAGATGGTCATTGACCAACTGGCAGTCAATCCAGGGCAGCTTATTTTCCTGCCCAATCAGCATTAAAGTATAAAAAGCCATTTTAGAAACATCGGTCTGCGTACTAAACATGGACTCACCAAAACAACCCTGTCCAATCGTCACACCATAAAGCCCACCTACAATGCGATTTTCATCCCAGATCTCAATACTATAGCCATATCCGGCATCGAACATGTCGCAGTATCCTGCGATAATATCTTCACTGATCCAGGTTTCTTCTGCATAAGCACGCGGCAGTGAGCAGGAACGAATCACCCTTTCAAAAGCATGATTGACCGTGATTTGATAATCCCATTTTTTCATATTGCGGATCAGGGATTTACTTGGATGATAATCATGGGGCCGAATAATGCAGCGCGGTTCCGGACTCCACCAGCAAATAGGTTCTCCCTCAGAAAACCAGGGAAATAAGCCATGGGTATAGGCTTCAAAAAGTGTGGAAGGGGAGAGGTCAGCACCAATACAAATCAGTCCTTCGCCTTCAGGGTCAACCTGCATCGGGTCAGGAAAGATAAATTGTGAGGGAGGAAGTAGATGCATGGCAAACCTGAAATAAAACTATAGATGAATCATAAGCTAATTCTAGCAATAAAAAAGCCGCCCATAATGGACGGCATTTTTATTCTTGCTGCTTAGTCTAGTTTGCCCATCGCATCAAGATATTTTTCTGCATCGAGTGCAGCCATACAGCCTGAACCCGCAGAAGTAATGGCCTGACGGTAAATGCTGTCAGCAATATCGCCCGCAGCAAATACGCCCGGTACCGAAGTTTGGGTTGCATTACCCGCAGTACCACTTTGCACCTGAATATAACCGTCGCGCAGCTGCAACTGACCGTCAAACATTGAACTGTTTGGCTTATGGCCAATGGCAACAAACATACCCGTTACATCGACGTTTTGAGTAGAGTCATCCTGGGTCGACTTGATACGTACAGAGGTCACACCAGATTGTGCATCCCCTAAAACTTCATCGACCTGATGGTTCCAGATAATGCTGATCTTGCCTTCTTTTTCTTTAGCAAATAAATGATCTTGCAAGATTTTTTCAGAACGTAATGAATCACGGCGATGAACCAGAGTCACATGCGAAGCGATATTGGATAAGTATAAGGCTTCTTCAACAGCGGTGTTACCACCACCCACAACCATGACTTTCTGGTTTTTGTAGAAGAAACCATCACAAGTGGCGCAAGCGCTGACGCCTTGACCCATAAAGGCAGCTTCAGATTCAAGACCTAAATATTGAGCTGTTGCACCGGTACAGATGATTAAAGCATCACAGGTAAATTCGTCCATATCGCCTTTCAATACGAAAGGGCGCTGGTTTAGATCTACTTCATTGATATGGTCATACACGATTTCAGTGCCAAAGCGCTCTGCATGCGCCTGCATACGCTCCATCAATGCTGGACCGGTTAAGCCTTCAGGATCACCGGGCCAGTTATCCACGTCCGTGGTCGTGGTCAATTGGCCGCCCAGTTGCAAACCGGCAATGAGGGTTGGTTTTAGGTTTGCACGCGCTGCATAGACTGCTGCGCTGTAGCCTGCGGGGCCAGAACCTAAAATAATCAGTCGTGAGTGACGTGCGCTCATCAGCTGTATCCTTTTTTATTTAGAAATTTATTGAATTATACGTGAAACTGTATAACAGTGGGGTGAGATTAAAGTCGATATTATTGATCATTGAAATCGATTTGGGCTATATATAATAAGTACACAGTGTGCTTGCACAATAGTGCATCTTTTTTCACAGAACAGGTGCATAATATGCCTTTTATTGCGTCGCTTTTTTCAAGCATTGAAGCAAAAGAATATTCATGAAGAATTGGTTACAGGACAGTATATGACAGCGGTGTCGAGTGCCTATGCACAGCGCTTAGTAATGACATTATTTTTAGTCTCATTTGGGATTTATCTGTTTCTTGCAACAGTGACCTATACGCCATTTGATCCGGGATGGATGCATATCTCTAGTGATACGCAGACCGTTTCGAATGCCAGTGGGGTTGCGGGTGCCTGGATTGCAGACCTTTTGTTTGGCTTTCTCGGTTGGGCAAGCCTGCTGATTCCTGTCTATCTGTTTATGGAAGCGGTTCAGGTCTGGTGGCCACGTAGCTTCCTGAACCGGCCATTCCGCTATGCTGCGCAATTCTTCCTGTTATTGACCACGTCAGCACTGCTGTTTTTATTCTGGCAAGTGCCTGCCGATACGCTGGATAACTCTTCCGGCGGTATTATTGGCTATGAATTAGGCCAGAGTTTAGAACAGTTGCTGACGGTATATGGTGCTGCATTCTTCCTGTTGGTATTTTGGGTGATGTTATTTACACTGGCCTTTGGGGTGAAGTGGAACAAGACCTGGAGCAGTCTCAAAGCAACACCGGCTTATTTACAGGATCTGTTCTATCGCAATATCCCTGAAGGTATGTCCGATTTTGACCGGACTGCGCCTGTGGTTAAAAAAGAGCCAGTGAATGCTGCGAAGAAAATGGTCGCAGTAACCCCTGCACCTGAGCATGAACTGGTAGACATCGATCCGGTAGTGCGTGATCAGGTTGCTGAACGCTTATTTGATGATTTTGCTGATAAAGAATCGCAGCAGCCACAGTTACATGACGATATTCCTGAGGCTGTACAGCAGGCTCCTGAGCCAGTCGAGACATTGAAGCAAGCACCGCAAGTGCCGCAACAGCCAGACCGCGTCGTGGCAACAGGCGAAGTATGGCGTACCTTACATTCCAGTGAAGATCAGCGCCATAAACAGGATATTGATGCATTACTTAAAGCTGCCGAAGAAGAGCAGCATAGTGCTCCAGCCTCACACTTGGCGGTTTCTCAAGCTGTGCCGTCTCAACATGTTCAAGCCAGAACAGCGCCTGCTACGCATACTGGGCTGGACTGGGATGATGATGAAATCTTTGATGAACTTCTGGCTGCCGTTCCACAAGGGAAAACGGCGACAGATGTGCATAGTCCATTTAATGCTGCGCCTGCTGCAAACCCCCAGAGCTTTGCCGAAGAAGTTACAAGCGCGGCGCCGGTTCTGGCATCTGTCGCAACAGCACATGTAGTCAAAAATAGTGCATTGCAAGCCGATCTGGATGACCTGGGTGATTTGCTGATTGAAGAAGATGAGCCAAGACCAAGCCAACCGGTACGCAGCTCTAGCTATGCGCAATCTTCTGCTTTTGTACAGGCCCCGATTCAGCATCAAGTTATAGCACAACCGGTATCTGATTCTTCTGCAACTCATGCCGCAGTACGCGAGGCTTTATCTAAAGAAGAATTTGTAGAAGCCTGGCAAGAAACGGCTGGCAAACCACAAGATGAAGACGAGTTTGATTTTGATGCACCTTTAACTGATGCTTCAGGCCGTCCGATGTCACGTGCGATGCAGGTGGCTGAGCGCCGTAAAGATCTATCGCCTCTTCCGGGTCTGGACCTGCTGGATGAAGTCGATCCGAATAAAAAAGTGAATTTCACTGAAGAACAATTGTCGCGTTTATCTGAACTGCTTGAAATCAAACTGCAGGAATTCAATGTCAAAGCCAAGGTGGTTGAAGCACAGCCGGGCCCAGTGGTGACACGTTTTGAACTGGATCTGGCGCCGGGTGTGAAGGCCTCTAAAGTCACTAATATTTCCCGAGATTTGGCACGCTCGATGTCGATGGCATCGGTACGTGTGGTTGAAGTGATTCCCGGTAAACCGTATATCGGGATTGAAGTGCCGAACAGCAGCCGTGAAATGGTACGTTTGATCGAGCTTCTGACCATTCCAGCCTTCACTGATCCGAACAGTATTCTTTCCATGGCAATGGGTAAGGATATTTCCGGTAATCCGGTAATTGCTGACTTGGGCAAGGCACCGCATATGCTGGTGGCGGGTACCACGGGTTCAGGTAAATCGGTGGCAGTCAACTCGATGATTCTATCGATGTTGCTCAAATACAGCCCTGAACAGTTGCGTTTGATTCTGATCGATCCAAAGCAACTGGAACTGGCTAACTATAATGATATTCCACATTTATTGACGCCTGTCGTCACCGATATGAAAGATGCAGTCAACGCATTAAATTGGTGTGTCAATGAAATGGAACGTCGCTATAAACTGATGTCTTTCCTGAAAATTCGTAAACTCAGTGACTATAACCGCAAGGTCGAAGAAGCGATTGCCAATGGTGAAGACCTGATCGATCCAACCTGGAAGGCCAGCGATTCAGTGGTGGGTGAGCGTGCACCGCGTTTAACGCCGTTGCCTTCGATTGTGATTGTCGCGGATGAATTTGCTGACATGATCATGCAGGTCGGTAAAAAAGCTGAAGAAATGATTACGCGTCTGGCACAAAAATCCCGTGCGGCCGGTATTCACTTGCTGCTCGCCACTCAGCGTCCATCGGTGGATGTGATCACCGGTTTAATCAAAGCCAATATTCCGACCCGTGTAGCACTGCGTGTCAACTCAAAAATTGACTCACGTACTATTCTGGATGCAGGCGGTGCAGAAGACTTGCTCGGTCATGGTGATATGCTCTTCCTGGGGCCTGGTAAAATTGAGCCTGAGCGTGTGCATGGTGCCTTTATTGCCGATGATGAAGTGAACCGGATTTGTGATGCATGGCGTGAACGTGGTGCGCCCAATTATGTCGATGAAATCCTGACGCCGTATGATGAGGAACCATCAAATCGCGGTTTTGAAGAGGGTGGAGAGAGTGGCCCAGATCGAGATGCACTGTATGATCAGTGCGTAGCATTTGTACTCGAAACCCGTAAGGCTTCAACGTCTTCGCTACAGCGTAAATTTAGTCTGGGGTATAACCGTGCTGCGCGGATCATTGACCAGATGGAAGAGAATGGTATTGTCAGTGGCATGGGGGCCAATGGTAAACGCGAGATTCTAGTTTAAGTTTCTTTATACTGAACCATAAAAAAGCCTGCAATTGCAGGCTTTTTTAATACGGTAGCTAAAATCAGGTAAACTTTGCCAATACCGCCAAGAACTCGGCACTTTGACGCGGGAAGGTGGCAATCACGTCATGAATGCGTTGCCCTTCAGGATTGGTTGCATTGACATCACGGTCATCAGCGACAAATTTCGTCAACAGGCGTTCATAATCAAATGGACGCATATGCTTGAAAGCATGATAAAGCACGTGAAAGTCAGCATTTACACCTGCAGGAGGAAGCTGATTCAGGTAGGCAAATACACGTTCATCTGACCATTCTTCGTTAAAGGTCGCTGGTTGAGATAATGCCATCGCAATTTCCTTGATCTAATGTAGTTTTTTCGGCATGAAAAAAGGCAAAATTTGTATGAGCAAGAGACAGTGTCTTTTGAGCTGACTCTGTCTACTAGAAACATTGTTTCTAGTCTTGGGATTGAGTAAATCCTTAAAAGCCGTGCTTTAATTTACTGATCCAGACCACTCAAAGCCTAGCTTCTCGACTTGCGGCTGGGTAAAGCAGTATTTACGACCAGCCCACTCGAAGCCTAGCTTCTCGTCTTGCGGCCGGGTAAAGCCGTGCTTTACTAATCCGGCCTCATATTTTGCCTTGAATCAATTTGCTTGACCAATCAAAAATCAGATTATCGTTCTTCAGGTAAATTGATATTCATCTCAAGCATTTCAATATTGGCTTCAGAACGTACCGACATTTGAATATGCTGCTCATCGACACCACGTACATAGCGATTGACCACTTGCATGATTTCTGTCTTCATCTGATCAATTTTGTCCTGGCTCAAGCGACGACCCAAGCCTTGTTCGGAAGCAACGATAACCTTCAAACGGTCTTTAGCAGTCCGTGCGCTTGATGGTTTATCCTCGCCACTAAAAAGTTTACTCCAGAATCCTGCCATGTCTACGCTCCAAATAGTCGTGCTAACCAGCCCTTAGGTTTTACCTCGATATGACGGTAAGGACGTTCTTCGCCAAGGAAACGTGCCACGAGGTCATCATAAGCCTGACCTGCTGCAGCCTCAGTAAAAAGAATCACCGGCTTACCTTCGTTCGATGCCTGTAAAACACTTGGACACTCAGGAATAACGCCCAAGGTCGGTACACGTAAAATATCTTTAGAAATATCGTCAATCGTCAGCATTTCCTGTTTATCGGCACGTTCCGGGTTGAAACGGGTAATACACAGATGCTTACGAATGCGACCTTCGTTTTGTTCTACTTTTTTAGTTTTACTGTCAAGCATGCCAATGATACGGTCAGAGTCACGTACTGATGAAATCTCAGGATTGGTGACAATGATGGCTTCATCAGCATGGTACATGGCCAAAATAGCACCACGTTCAATACCGGCAGGTGAATCACAGATAATGTAATCAAATTCCTGCGAAAGTTCATCCATTACACGAGCAACACCTTCATCTGTTAAGGCATCTTTATCACGTGTTTGTGATGCAGGTAAAATATATAAATTTTCAATATCTTTATCGCGAATCAGTGCTTGCTGTAATCGTGCTTCGTTATTTAAAACATTCACAAAATCATAAACTACACGGCGTTCACAGCCCATAATCAAATCAAGGTTACGTAAACCTACATCGAAATCGATCACAACAGTTTTGTGACCGCGTAGGGCTAAACCTGTTGCAAAAGATGCACTTGTTGTAGTTTTACCTACACCACCTTTGCCTGACGTTACGACAACAATTTTCGCCACCGAATCCACTCCTGTTATGGTTCAAATCCCCTGTTTAAAATGGGGTTTTTGGTATTTATTTATACATTAAAATTGTAGAGCTTCAAATACAAGCTCTTGTTGATCATTCAAGTAAATATGCACTGATTTCTTAACGACATGCGGGGGAATATCATCCGCTACGCAATAGGTTCCCGCAATCGAGATCAGTTCTGCTTCAAGGCTGTGACAGAAAATACGGGCTGCCGTATTCCCCCCGACACCTGCAATGACACGACCACGTGCGCTGCCATACACATGGATATTGCCTGAAGCAATCAGTTCTGAACCACTGTTGATGCCGGCATTGATAATAATGTCGCCATTATGCTGCACAATACATTGGCCCGTCCGCAGAATTTCATCATGATATGAGGTCACATGCGCAACGATCGGGGCAGCAGCTGCCTGATCATCACTTGTCGCTGCTTCTGGCTTAACTTCTACCACCTGTTCTTTCGTGGCTTTCACTTCTTCTAACTGGCGATCGGGTGGCAAAACCGGGAACTGAATGGAACGCGCCTGATCACCCAGTAAACCCTCAGTCACGGCCATTGGCTGTACATCTAAGTCGATTAACAGCTGAATCAGGGCAATCAGTTCCTGTTCAACTGAACTTTCAATGACGGCCAAAGTGCCAGATGGGAATGCAGCTTGTAATTTTGGGCTAAGTTGCTGGCGGATGGCATCATGATCATTGGTATCTAAGCTAATGCGTATTGCATTGACCATTCTGCCTTTTATCCGTATATCAGCCATAATTCTTCCTTAAATACTTCTGACTTGCTGGTTTTATGTCGAAGCAATGTTGTAAATAGTGCAAATCCTAGAACAAATTGGCGTAATTCTCTAGCGATCTCAGTTATTTTTTTATGCCAACAGAACCGGATGATTTTATCTGGTTCTGCACTTTAAATGTTATCTATCTATTGAGCGCTGATTTTGCTCATGTTCTTCTAAAATCTGTTGCCACTGTTTGACTTTCACCTGTTTTTGGATCGCTTCAAGTGTTTCAAAAACAGCCGATTCAACCAACTTATCAATATGTGGATTATGTTCAATCTGAATCTGGCTGATTTTATCTGAAATTAGGGTAAAAGTCGGATTTTCTTTTTGGCCGGTATGAGTAAAGGGATCAATCAGACCTTGGGTGATATTTTCCCCTAGACGTTGGCCAATACTTTGAATTTGTTGTTCAATCCGGCTACCGACAAGTGGAATTAATCGCAATAACTGGGTCAGTTCCGGGGTGTCTTCAATGGCTTGATTGACTACTTGCCCGACATTTTTAGCAATCATGGAACGTTGTGCCTGCAACTCTTTACCCAAAGATTCCTGCAAGATGTCTGCCAAGGCAACTGCCAGTAATTTACGATGATGTTCTACCAAATCATCAATCAATTTTTTATGTGATGTACTGGTGCTGAGTTCACGCTTAATACCGTCCAGTACAGTCAGCACCACACGGCTGGAAAGCTCCTCCATGAGCATGTTGTAATAAAAATTGCCTTGACGATACCAGCGCTCGGGAATGACTTTATAACCGTGACTATGCAAGTTATAGCCAATCGCGACCGCACGTAACAGACGCAGAAAGCGCAGTTGTGGAATAATGGAGAGAATTTCATACCAATGTACGAATGGAAAAAACCACCAGCGCCGATGATGGCGCTGAACAATGGCAATGCCCCAACGTGCCAGTAATTCACAGATCAGGAAGGTGGTAAACCAGCCCTCAGTAATGACGACCCAAGGGCGTAAATCACTTTTATAAAACTGCAAGATTTCCGGTAAACGAATGAAGTCAAACAACCATTGACCAAAATCGCTCATTAAAATGGCGTTGGCACTGAGACAAAATAGATTAATGATGATTAAGACCATCATAAAAATGTCGTAAATCAGCGCAACTTTCCAGCCCCAGGTGCCTTTACGAATAAACTTAAATGAGCTAGAGGTGATGTCGGGGTTGTCGTTCTTCATAGTTACTCAGGCAAAAAATCAGACAGCGCTTTGGTCAAAGTTCTGCTGCATTTGCGCTATTAGTTGATCTTTTTCAGTCCAGATTTGATCAATCCATTTCTGGAAACGTGCACGGTATTCAGCATCATCTTCATAATTGCCGCCGAGTACCCAGTCAGGAATCTCAATTTTTCTTAAATTTACCGCAATTCGTGGCACTTCACCTAACCAAAATTCACCATAACCCGGAATACCGTCCGGATAAACGATGGTCATATCGACCAGCGCATCAATTTTATCGCCGAGAATACTCAGCGCCAAAGCCAGACCACCGGCCTTAGGTTTAAGTAAGTATTTGTAAGGAGACTGCTGCTGATCATGTTTGTCTTGGGTAAAACGCGTGCCTTCCAGATAATTTAACAGGGTAAAGGGCTGACTGATCAGCTGCTCACAGGATTTACGTGCTTCTTCCATATCGCGGTATTTTAGCGCAGGATTTTTAGCAATCTGTTCCTTGCTATGCCGTTTCATCATCGGAAAACCTAAGATTTTAAAGGCTTGACCGACAAAAGGAATAAAAATAAGTTCCCATTTTGTAAAAAAACGCGTCAGCGGCATACGGGTCAAGCCGAAGTACTGATTGACGGTGGTATCGACCCAGCTTTGATGATTACAGGTCATTAAATAACGGCCCTGCATATTTAAATCAAGTGATTCATCTACTGTTATTTGCCATTCGGTATTGTTGAGCACATTGTCAATCAGCCAGTTATTGACGCCTAACCAGCTGTTGGTAATCTTGATATTGGTTTCATCAACTTTTGCAGATTTTTTAAAAAACTTGGTAAAACCCAGCGCCAGAACCGGAGGGCCATGAAAAAAAGTACTGCCTGTCATCACTGAGGTGACAGCCAAGCCACGTGTAAGTTTTTTTAAAGTTGCTTGTTTATTGCTATTCGATGACATATCAAAACAGTCCCCAGAGATTAATCGCTTAAATTTTTTCATATTTTGAATAATATAATGAGAGTGAGGCAAATAAAAAAGCCTAAAGGCCTAACTATGAAGATATTGTGATGAAGTCCATTGTTTTAGTTACATATAAACATTACAAAATATTGCGAAACGATTTATTATTAACAAAAATTCAATGGTTATCCCGTTCAATTTAAATCATTATTTCGCTTATACAACAAAGCATACAATAAGGAGTCATGCGATGCGTGCACTAGTAATTTCAGCAGCTGTAGCAGGGGCCGTAGCACTTACAGGTTGTCAATCAACTGGTAATAACCTCGGTGGTGTGGAATATGATAAAGCTGCTTTAGGTACTTTAATTGGTGCTGCAGCAGGTTACGGTGTTTCTAAGAGTAATGCGAATACCAGCCGTCAAAACAACCGTGCAGCAGCGATTGGTGCTGTTGTTGGTGGTGCAGCAGGTGTTTATCTTGATAACAAAGAGAAAAAATTACGTCAAGCAACAGCCGGAACTGGCGTAGATGTTAACCGTAATGCAGATGGTTCGATTAACCTTGTAATGCCAGGTAGCATTACATTTGATACCAACAAATCGAACATCAAACCAAACTTCTATGGCACTTTGAATAAAGTGGCTCAAGTATTAACCGAAGATAACCAGAGCGGTATTTTGGTCACTGGCTATACAGACAGTACCGGTAATGACTCAATCAACATCCCGTTGTCTCAAGCACGTGCCAACTCTGTAGCAACTTATTTATCAGGTCAAGGTGTTTCACGTACACGTATTAATGCTCAAGGTTTAGGTTCAGCCAACCCGATCGCAGACAATACAACTGCGGCGGGTAAAGAACAAAACCGTCGTGTAGAAATCGCGGTATATGCTGTTCAATAATCTTTAAACGCATATAAAAAAACCACCTTCGGGTGGTTTTTTATATCTGAACATTGACCTGATTAATCGTATTTTAAATTAGGCAACTGAGGCAGAGATGACTATAATCGGAGCCGAATCTAGAAGAGGAAGCCATATGTCACTCGCCAGTCAGTTAAATGACAAGCAACTTGAAGCCATGAAATACACTCAAGGACCCTTGTTAGTACTTGCAGGAGCGGGTTCAGGCAAGACTTCAGTGATCACGCGAAAAATCGCATATCTTGTCAAGCATTGCGGGATTCCTGCGCATCGTATTACTGCAATGACCTTTACCAACAAAGCGGCACGTGAGATGAAAGAGCGTGTCAGCAAATTGTTGACCCGTGAAGAAAGTAAAGGCGTTTCAGTTTCGACTTTTCATACCTTTGGCCTGAATATGCTGCGTCTGGAGCTGAAACATACCCCCCTTAAAAATAATTTTTCGATTCTGGATGCTGACGACTGCAAACGTATTCTGATGGATTTGATGCATCGTGATAATTTATCCGGTGCAGAAAGCAAAGAACTGATTGCCAAAGCGATGAAAATGATCTCGGACTGGAAAAATGATCTGATTCCACCCGAGCAGGCGCATACCACTTGTGAAACTGCCGAAGATGTCCAGTTTGCGCATTTATATCAGCTTTATGAACGTAATCTGCGTGCCTATAATGCGGTAGATTTTGATGACCTGATCGTGATGCCGACACGTCTGCTACAGGAAAATGCCGAAGTACGGGATAAATGGCAAAACCGGGTGCGTTATTTGCTGGTCGATGAATATCAGGACACCAACACCGCACAGTATATTCTGGTGAAATTACTGGTCGGCGTAATGGGGCAGTTCACTGCTGTAGGCGACGATGACCAGTCCATCTATGCCTGGCGTGGGGCTAAACCGGAAAATATGGCCTTGCTGCAACAAGATTTCCCGAATTTAAAAGTGATTAAACTGGAACAGAACTATCGTTCGACCAGTCGTATTCTTAAAGCAGCCAACACCGTGATTGGCAATAACCCGCATATTTTTGATAAAAAACTCTGGTCAGACAAAGGCCATGGTGAAGTGATCCGGGTGATTACTTGCCGTAATGATGATGATGAAGCAGAACGCGTGGTCAAAGACCTGATCACGCATAAATTGATGAATGGGAAAAGCTGGAAAGATTATGCGGTATTATATCGCGGCAATTTTCAGGCGCGTATTTTAGAAACCCATCTCCGTCAGATGCAGATTCCGTATAAATTGTCTGGCGGTCAATCTTTTTTCGCGCGTGCCGAAATCAAGGACATGATGAGTTATTTACGCCTGATCATTAACCCTGAAGATGACAGCGCTTTCCTACGGATTATCAATACGCCAAAACGTGCCATTGGGCCGGTGACACTGGAAAAACTGGGTCTCTTTGCTCAGGAAAATAACCTGTCACTGCTGGCTGCGGCAGCGGATCAGCGTTTGACCATGGCGATTCCGAAAAAGGCCACCACACAGTTGGCAGAGTTTGCCGACTTCATTGAGGGCTTTACCCGCAATTTACTTGATGATGATGAACCGGTACCGATCATCCGTCAGATGATGATTGAAGCAGGTTATATCGATTACATCAAGGAAACTGCAGCCACGCCGGCACAGGAAAAAACCAAGCTCGACAATATTGAAGTGCTTTACAGCAGCATCCAAAGCCTGATTAACCGCGCTGAAGATGTCGATGAAAAAAATATTGAAAGCGTGATTCGTAAAATGGTGCTGCTGGATATGCTGGAGCAGCAACAGGAAGAAGAAGATACTGACAAAGTCAACTTGTTAACCTTACATGCTTCTAAGGGGCTTGAGTTCCCTTATGTCTATCTGATCGGGCTGGAAGAAGAAATTCTGCCGCATAAGAACTCGATTGCTGCGGAGACGGTTGAAGAGGAACGTCGCCTGATGTATGTCGGGATTACCCGTGCACGTCAGGGTCTGACCATTACCTTGGCCGAACAGCGCAAGGCTGGCGGACAGATGAAGCAAATGACTCCAAGCCGTTTTCTGGATGAATTACCGGAAGATGAACTGGAATGGTTAGGTCGCAAGAAAAAGCTGGCGGGTAATATCGATCCGAAATTACAGGCGCAGCATTATCTGGATAATTTGCGCAATCTTATCAAACGATAAACTTCAACGCTTATACATATTTTAAATGCAACAACAGGAATGAACACATGAAAGTTCAGGTGAAAGTCCTTGACTCGCGTCTCGGTCAGGAATGGCCATTACCGACTTATGCCACCACAGGTTCAGCAGGATTGGACTTGCGTGCCTGCGTCCATGAAACGACAGTGATTGAACCGGGTCAAACCGTTTTAGTGAAAACAGGCTTGGCGATTTATATCGAAGATCCTGCTTTTGCAGGTCTGATCTTGCCACGTTCAGGTTTAGGTCATAAGCACGGGATTGTGCTGGGTAATCTGGTAGGTCTTATCGATTCAGATTATCAGGGTGAATTGATGGTATCGGTCTGGAACCGGAGTCAGACTGCTTTCAGTCTGGAGCCGGGTGAACGTTTGGCGCAATATGTGCTGGTACCGGTAGTACAAGCTGAATTTGATCTGGTCAGTGAATTTGAAGCCACTGAGCGTGGTGCTGGTGGCTTTGGCCATACCGGTAAAAACTAAAGAGAAGATGACCTGCAAACAATGAATGGATGTAGGTCATTTCTTAAATACAACAAAGTAAATCCTAAACATAATGTGACGCTTAAAATGGAGTTAAAAATAAAAATTTATTTTCTATATAAATAGAGTTATTCAAAATTGAAATTTATATCTTTATTTTAATTTTAGCCGGGGAAATTAAAAATGGCGGATTCAAGCGGCAAGTGCAACAGTATAAAAACCAGCCATAACTTCACTAGGCGTATACCAACCTAGTGTTTTTCTAGGACGATGGTTGAGTGCAAATTCTATCTGCTCTATTTGTTCGT
>NZ_VPAV01000029.1:0-20860 GCF_013418995.1 Acinetobacter sp. YH12106 | reverse complement strand
ATCCATGCACGCATGGCAGTCTTGAATAAATTCACAGAATTAGGTCGCCCTCATACCCAAGTTGTCTCTTAAATTTGAGTAGCTTAAGGGAACTCAGCCTTTCAAACCTTTATGCAACAAAGCCGTTTTAAACTGATTCAAGCATTATGTTAAAGATAAATTAAATTACATTCTTCAGATCTTTTTTATGCTGTTTCACTTGTTGTGCATAACGTTTGCCTTGCTTACGCATTTTACGGTTTTTCTCATAGGCAGTTGGACCTACATTATAATAGCCCAGTGCTTTTTCTAAGCTGCCACTGGATTCATGATAACGAGAAAGAATATGGCTACCACATGAAATATTTATAGCTTCATTATATAAATCATCACCACAAGTCGCTTGCCAATATCTTGGCATAATTTGCATGAGGCCAACAGCTCCAGCATGTGAAGCCACTTGGCTACGATAAGTTGACTCCTGACGAATTACGGCTGCTACAAGTAATGGATCCAGACGATTTTTTTCTGCATTCTGAATAATCAAAGGTGAAACGCGAGTTGCGGTGGTTGCTGGAACACCGTAGGCTGTCTGAATTCCTTTAGACAGTTGAGCAGAACGTTTTTCTAAAGAATTGCCGCCAAGAGAAGAACAGGCACTAAAAAACACGGTACTTAGACCAAGCAGCCCAATTTTAAAAATTGTGCTATTGAATACTGGTAATAATAAGTTTTTTCTAACAGAAAATTTGCCTAACAACTTTCAGCTTCCATGTATTTTTAAAATTAAACTGATCTTAGGAAGATGTATAAAAATCGTCAAGAAATTATATGATTTGTTTACAAAGTCAAAGCAGATCTGCTTGAATCATGGATGATTTATGAAGAGGTGATCAAAGAAAAGCCGGTTGGAATAGAGATTTATTTAAGGCTTTTCTTGGTGTTATGGATAAGATGAGGATCGACATCGATTAGGCTAGGTTTTTAAGCATCCAGATTTCACAGGCTTGACTATGGCCAGTGTCGCCTTCAGGCCGATCCAGATGCTCAAAACCTAAGTTCTCGTACAGCTTCACCGCTTGCCAAAGGTTTTTGGTAGTCTCGATATAAATCCGTTCAAATTTATGTTGTCGGGCAAAATCAAAGGCCAAATTCAAAATCTGTTTTGCAAAGCCATATCTACGAATGGCTGGTAGAAAATACATTTTCTGTATTTCTAGAATATTGTGGTCACCTTGTAGTGGAGCAATACCACCACCGCCATAAACCTGATCCTGTTCATCAACAATGACCCAATAGGCAGAATTTGGCTGTTGATATACGTCATACAGGTGATCCAGAATTGAATCACCTACAGCGAAACCGGACTCCGCTGCCAGACCAAACTCCATGGAAACGTCACGAATAATCTTGGCAATTTGAGCATTATCTTGAGGCTGAAGGGGACGAATAGAATACATAGCACATGACATAAAAGAAGATGGAATTTTTATAGTCCGAAAACTTTAAAAAATCCATCTTTTTCCTTCAATTTTTCTTCGATAAAGTTTTATTTTAGCTCACTCGAAGATTTACCCAGTTCGCGTCGAGCGATAATCAGTTGCTGAATCTGCTGGGTACCTTCAAAAATATCCAGAATCTTGGAATCACGTGCCCATTTTTCTAACAGTTCAGTTTCGTTATAGCCTACCGCAGCTGCCAATTCTACACATTTTAAGGTGATTTCATTCCCCATACGTCCAGCTTTGGCCTTTGCAATAGATGCTTCACGTGAATTCGGTTTATGATTATCTGCCATCCACGCCGCTTTGAGCATCAGCAAGCGCGCAGCTTCCCATTCTGCTTCCATACGATAGATTTGTGCAGCGATATTGGAGCTTTGTAAATAGGGCGTGACATAACTGGAATCTAGTTGATCCTTAAAAATTTCCTTGATACGTTCCAGCGAGGCTTTGGCACAGCCAATTGCCATGGCAGCGACCAATGGCCGGGTATTATCAAAGGTTTCCATTACACCGGCAAAGCCCTTGGCAACATCGATTTCTGCATGACCGAGCAAGTTTGCCGCAGGTACTCGACAATTAATCAGGCGAATCGTGGCAGTATCCGAAGCTTTAATTCCTAACTTATGTTCCAGTCGTTCAACCTTCATTCCGGGCGTACCTTTGGTCACCACAAATGATTTAATTGCCGATCGTCCCAGTTTTTTATCTAATGTTGCCCAGACCACAACCGCATCGGCACGTTCCCCAGAGGTCACAAAAATCTTCTCACCATTTAAAATATAGTCATCACCATCTTTGGTCGCAGTGGTGCGAATTGCAGCGGAATCTGAGCCGAAACCTGGTTCGGTAATCGCCATGGCTGCCCAAGTCCCATGAAAACGTTGTCGCTGTTCTTCATTTGCCACCGCTGCAATGGCTGAATTTCCTAAACCTTGACGTGGCATAGACAGCAATAAACCCGTATCGCCATAGCACATTTCAATAATACTCAGGGCAGTAGACATATTAATACCATTTTTATTGCTGCTGTCGGTCTCGCCCCGTTTATTCACTGCTGCGCCCGCATTCATACCTTCACTGCCTTGGTTCATACCATCTACGATGGAGGCCAGCATATCCAGCTCTTTAGGATAAGTGTGTTCAGCCTTATCATATTTACGCGAAATAGGGCGGAGTACATTGAGTGCAACTTCATGCGCTTGATCAATCAGGAGTCTGAATTTTTTTGGATTTTGTAGATTCATGATAGTTCTCTTTATTCTCCGATCAGGCATGTAGGCCAGAATGAACAATCGCAGTGGCTCTGAGGTCTCGATACCATCGTTCGACCGGGTGTTCTTTTGTAAAGCCATGACCACCCAAAATCTGCACGCCATCTGTACCGATTTTCATGGATTTTTCTGCGCAGAGTAAACGTGCCAGATAAGCTTCACGATGAAAAGGTTGGCCGGATTCAGCCAGACTGGCAGCATTGAAAATCAGCATCTGCATGGCATCAATTTCAATCGCCATATCGGCAATCATAAAAGCGACACTCTGACGATGGGAAATGGGCTCGCCAAAGGCAGTCCGTTCATTGGCATATTGTATGCAGTATTTTTTCACGGCTTCACAAGTGCCGACGGCCATGGCACACCACATCAAATTGCCTAAATCAACGAAAGTATGATAATCAAAATCATCATCACCCAAACGCTGCGCTGGTGTATTTTTAAATTGAAGTGTGACGCTTTCAGTTGCTTTTAGACCCATGGCAGGGGATTTTTTTGCAGTAATGCTATGGTCACGTTGTACCACAAAGACCTCAGGTGTTCCGTCTAGATCGGCACTGACCAGATAAAGATCCGCATTTTCTCCGAGCATGACCAAGGTCTTTTCACCGCTAATCAGATAATGCGCCTGATGAGCAATCGCTTGAGTTTTTAGTTGGTACGGATTAAATGCGGCGGTTTCTTCCTGTACCGCAAAGCTTGCTTTCAGCTCTGGATTTTCTGCGAAAGCACCAAGATATTTTGCCTGAATCTGCTCTGAACCCCAGCGGGTAATGGCATTGATCACACTAAAGCTAGACAGTAAACCGGCAGTCAAACTGAAATCCCCGCGAGCCAAATGTTGTGCAATTAAAATATTACTGACAATGTTCTGTTCGCAGGCGACACCCCCTAAAGCTTCGGGCAAGGCATAGAAATTCAGGCCGAGATCGGTGCTATATTGCCACAGTTCATGCGGAAATATTTCATGCTGATCGGCAGCATGCGCCAATGGATAAAGTACCTCTTGAGCAAATTTCTGCATCGCATCGCAGGTCAGTTGCTGTTCTACAGACAGGTTTAGATCAAACAGTGCTTTAGATTGAGGGGGGAGACGCTGTTTTTGAATTTTCTGGCCAGATTTCAGGATTTTCTGGGTTTGACTCAGGGTTTTAAATCCTGCTTTGGAACTTTGATACAGGGATTTTTCTATAAATTTACGCAGCTTTAATTGATCTAATATTTCGCTACCCGCAATTTTGGTCAGCATGGACAAGCCAAATCCTTGAGCTTTGTTCACCATATTATTCATTTTGATTATCCTATGGGTGTTGTCACGTTATTTTATTCATGCTGACATGCACGCCAAGAAAAAACCATGTCATCGCTGACATGAATGATTGACAATTTTTAAGTTATTAAAAGTTAATAGATGGTAAGCTAAGTTTATGAAAATATAATTAAAAACAAGAAAAGAGAAAATTATTTTTGAATAAAAATTGACCCGGATGACAAAATCATCCGGGTTTCTATGTGGCGTCTATTGGGGTATCAAAGGTGATTTTTGATCATGGCACGCACATTGGTTTTGGCATCAATCACGGTCATAAAGGTATATGCACCGATGAATTTACGGCTAATAAACATAAATTCCTTGGGTGGAACACTGAAATAACGTGAAGCCATAGATCTTGAAGCCTGTTGCATGACACGGCTATGCAATTGGCTTTTTTTCCAGTCATAACGATTATGTTGATCCATCACATTAGCTGGCAGCTCCTGATTATTCAATGGTGAGCTAAAAGCCTCAGTGGCCAGTAAAAAGACCTTGGCCATATCTGGCTTGATGCTTTGCGGAATTGAATCAAAAAACTCATAACCGGTCATGGCTTTGACCATCATATCTGAGTCGTGATGATAACCGGCCTGAATCAGATTGCGCGCGACGCTGAGCAAATGCTGGTCAAACTGACGGATGGCACCAAAGTCGAGCAGGACAATCTTGTCAGGAATATCTTCGCCATTGCCCAGACGAACCAGATAATTCCCAAAGTTCGGATCGGTCTGCATTTCACCCCATTCAAAAATTTCACGTACGGCAATTTCTAACGATGCTTCACCCAACTGGTTGCGGCGTTCTTGTGGCAGAGACAACATTACTGGGCTATTGATCGGCACACCGCGTTCGAAAGTCATGCACAGCACGCGATCAGAGCAATACTCATCAATAATCGTCGGCACGATATAGCGCGGATCGTCTTTTAAACGTGCCGCAAAACGCCGTGTGGTATCTGCTTCAATCTGATAGTCCACTTCACGATGCATCATCTCACGGACTTCATCGAACCACTGGTCGAACTCGCGGGTTTGCGGCACCAGACGCGTCAGTTTGAGCATGTTTTTAAACAGGCTCATATCCGAATCAATGGCTTCTGCCACACCGGGATACTGAATTTTTAAGACCAGTTCCATGCCATCAGATTTGCGGGTAGCGCGATGGACTTGGGCTAAAGATGCAGTGCCCAAAGGCTCATGATCAATGGTGAGATCATTCAGCTTTGCACCGAGCTGCTGCTGTAATTGTGTCTTGATCGCTGGCCAAGCCAGTGCCACGGTCTGGTTGTTGAGCGTATTTAAAGCCTGAGTGACTTCTTCTGGCAAAAAGTGTTCGCCATACAGCGCCATCATCTGGCCGATTTTAACAATTGAACCTTTGAGCTTACCAATTTCTGCAACCAGATAATCCGCCTGCTCTTTCATGGCTTTTTTACGTTTCTTTTCTTTTTCTTCTTCACTCGAAAATATGGAGCCTGCACTGGAAGCCGCCCAACGCGTGCCTGCCAGCAAGGATGCCTTTGCGATCGATAAGCGTCGATCCATAGAGGAGGTTTTCAGTTGTTTAAGCTTATCGTTCTGATCTGACATGTAAACTCAATCCTTTCATCATCAGCATGAAGCAGAATAAATCATTGTAGGGGATATTAGCGCTTCTGCACGTATTAAAAAAGTTTAAGCCGCTGAATTCATAGTAAAAGCTAGGCAAGCTTTCATTTATTCACCAGCCTGTATCAGTTTAGACAGGGCATTATGCCATTTGAAATTGGATTTTTAATTCAGATCGTTGTTGTAACTGTTGTTTATTTGTTTGAATATGTTGATGAATCAGGTGCTGGACACTGTCGTGCATAAAACCCAATGCATAGCCTTTTACAATCACAATACTCGGCAAACCAAAAAACAGATATTTGGCATCGTCCAGTGTCGCACTGCTAAATACACCATGCTGGATTAAAGTTGACTGCAAAAATACCTTTTCTTGCTGCACCTGACCGGAAACCTGGTCATTCCAGTAATTTTGGCGCATCGCCATAAGATTATTGTGCTTATAGCTCATAGGACCGGGCTCGTTTGAAGATTTAATTCGGATTATATGTGGGTGATAGGCCAGTTTTCAATTGCACAACTGTTTAATTTGCTGCCGGAGAAATACATAGGATTATTGCAAGGACTGCGTTAATATTCATGGATAATTTAAACAATATTGATTGTTAAACATTTATTGGAATTATACCAGTTTAGGTAAAGGGGATTTTATGCGTCTTGCATGGTTTTTGGTTGCAGTTTTTGCGGGTAGTGCAGTTCAGACTCAGGCTGCTGTAGGATATTCCAAGGAATATTCGCAGTGTATGAACTTTAGTTATGGTAATACCGCTAAAGCAGAGAAATGCCTAAAGAAAGAGCTGAAACTACACAACAAACGTCTGAAGAAAAGCTATAAAAATTATCTAAAGCTGAATCCGAATCAGACCGCGGCCATCCGCAGTCAGCATGTGCTTTGGGAACGCAAACTGTCGCAGCAATGTAATTTAAGAGTGTCTGGAAAATATGCCAAACAGCAGCAAGGTCAATGTATGCTGGCCTTGATTATGGATCAGGCAAATCTTTATCAATCCCGCTCTTATGCACCAGGTTCACGATAAATCAATACATGAGGCATAGTTTGAATCGTCTGAACTTGCTCTAAAAAACTAGAATGACAGGTTGAGGATTGGGTAAAAAAACACGAATTTTATCATTTTTATGAGCCTAGAGAATTCGTGTTTTTCATACTTTTAGCATTATAAAAGCAGGCAAAACAAGGTATCATAAGGCGTTTAAAAAAATGACCTTGGAGACGCCCTACGTGGATCGACCGACTATTAGCCCTGAACATATTCAGGAAGCCGCTGAAAACCTAAGCACAATTCGTGATTTTATCCGCTTTGGTGTGACAGCATTACGTCAATATGATGCGCACTTAGGCCAAGGTACAGAAGATTATTTTGCTGAAAGTTCAGCATTGGTATTACAAAGCATGTCATTGGAATGGAAAGCGGATGCTGAAATTCTCGAGGCAAAATTACTCCCAAGTGAAAAAGCTGAATTTTTAGGATTGTTGGAGCGCCGTATCAATGAGCGTATGCCAACTTCATATTTATTGAATTTAGCCTACTTTGACGATAAACCTTATTACGTGGATGAGCGTGTACTGATTCCACGTTCACCGATTGCTGAACTGATTCAGAACCGTTTTGCACCTTACTGCCTGGATGAAAATTATCAGGCGCGTGAAGGGGTAAACAATCTACCTGAAAATCCAGATCCAAAAATGCCTCGCCGTATTTTAGATATGTGTACAGGTTCAGGTTGTATCGCGATTGCTCTGGCTTATGCTTTTCCGGAAGCCGAAGTCGATGCCACTGATTTATCTAAGGATGCTTTAGAAGTAGCACAAATTAACTGTGAACATCATAACCAACAGTTTAATGTGGCCTTGCTTGAGTCTGACCTGTTTGAAAAAATTCCTGCTGAAAATCAATATGATTTAATCGTATCGAACCCACCATATGTGGATGCAGAAGATATGGCTGATCTTCCCGATGAGTTCCATCACGAACCTGAAATGGCATTGGCTGCGGGTCAGGATGGTTTGGACCTTGTACGTAAAATGTTGGCACAAGCTGCAGATTACCTGACTGAAGACGGTCTTATTGTCATTGAAGTCGGTAACTCGGAATGGGCGATGAAACAGAACTTCAATTCAGTCGATTTCTACTGGTTACAATTCCAGAAAGGTGGTTCAGGTATCTTTGCACTCACTGCACAGCAATGCCGTACTTACCGCGATTTATTCATTCAGTCTATTCAAGCATAAGGAGTCGTGTGACATGGCAGGTAATAGTATAGGGCAACTGTTCCGTGTGACGACTTGTGGTGAATCTCACGGTGTGGGCCTGATGGCCATCGTTGATGGGGTTCCACCGGGCATTGAGCTGTGTGAAGCCGATTTGCAAAAAGATTTGGACCGTCGTAAGCCGGGTACATCGAAATTTGCCACCCAGCGTAAAGAGCCGGATGAAGTAGAAATTATTTCTGGTGTGTTTGAGGGTAAAACCACTGGAACATCGATCGGGCTCTTGATTCGTAATACGGATCAGAAATCGAAAGATTATGGCAATATCGCGCAAACTTTCCGTCCGGGTCATGCAGACTATACCTATACCCAGAAGTACGGTTTCCGTGATTATCGTGGTGGTGGCCGCTCAAGCGCGCGTGAAACAGCGATGCGTGTGGCAGCGGGTGCCATTGCCAAGAAATTCCTGTTAGAGAAATTTGGCATTGAAATTCGTGGCCATGTCACACAAATTGGTACTGAAAAAGCAGAAAAACTGGACTGGGATGAAGTGCCAAACAATCCATTCTTCTGTGGCGATGTGGATGCCGTGTCACGTTTTGAAGCGCTCGTGACTTCACTACGTGAACAAGGCACCAGCTGCGGTGCAAAACTTGAAATTATTGCGTCTAAAGTACCTGTGGGTTGGGGTGAACCGGTCTTCGATCGTTTAGATGCAGATATTGCGCATGCCATGATGTCGATTAACGCGGTCAAAGGCGTTGAAATTGGCGATGGTTTTGGCGTCGCTGAGCAATTTGGTCATGAAACACGTGATGAGTTAACAACAGACGGTTTTCTGGCAAACCATGCCGGTGGTATTTTAGGCGGTATTTCTAGTGGTCAGGACATTCGTGTCGCGATTGCACTGAAACCAACGGCTTCAATCACTACTCCGGGTAAAACCATTAATATCGATCGTGAAGATACAGACGTGTTGACCAAAGGCCGTCATGATCCTTGCGTGGGCGTGCGTGCGACACCAATTGCAGAAGCGATGCTGGCGATTGTGCTAATGGATCACTTTATGCGTCATCGTGCGCAAAATGCCGATGTAGTTACGCCTTTTGAGCCGATTGAACCAAAATAATTCGCTTTTCATCTGAAGCGGATACGATTAGAGTCAGACTTCGGTCTGGCTTTTTTTATATTTATATAATGAAAAATAACAATATTCGCTTGGCAAAAACTACAGATATCCAGAACATTGTTGTATTGATCAATACAGCTTATCGTTCCAATCGTGGCTGGACACATGAACATAAGATGGTTGCTGGTCAACGGATTAATTGTGATCAGGTAATGATTCTCTTGGCACAGACTAATGTTAAGCTTTTTGTATTAGAGAATCATGATCAGATCATTGGCTGTATTGGGCTGACTGAATTCGATGACTCTATCGAAATTGGAAGTTTTGCCATTGATCCAGACCAACAAAACTCGGGTTATGGAAAGCAGTTACTAGATTTTGCCGAGTTTTATATTATTGATACGTATCAGAAGAAAGTGATTCGAATGTCAGTATTGAATGTCCGTACAGAATTGATTGCTTATTATCAGCGCCGTGGCTATCTATTGACTGAAAAAATTGAAGCATATCCACTAGATCAAAATGTCGGAGAGCCTTTGATTCCGTTACATTTACTGATTTTAGAAAAAATGATCAGATCAATATAATGAGTTGATGAAAATTCAAGCATTTTACTTCTTAAATTAATTGGTGAAACAGCCACTAAATATGCTAGTTTTTGTGCACCGTCTAAAGGGTATTGAAAAATAGACGGGAAACAGACCAGGATGGCACATGCTGCAAATTATTTTAACTTCTTTATTTCCTCTTATTGGCTTGATCAGCTTTGGCTATCTGCTTAAGCATGGGCAATGGTTGAGTGAAGACTTTTGGCGCGGTGCAGAAAAGTTAAATTATTATGCACTATTTCCAGTGATGTTATTTTTAAATCTGGCCACTGCCAAGATTCAGATGAATGTGATTCAGGATGTGGTACTGGTGGTATTTAGTATCATGATCGTGGTCAGTATCGTACTGTATATCTTGCGCCATATGTACCAGATATCTTATGCGCGTTTTGGCGTCTATGTTCAGGGCTTGTTGCGCTTCAATACCTATATCGGACTTGCTGCGGTCAGTAGCTTATTTCATCAGCAGGGCATGACCATCTTCGCTGTGATCATGGTGTTGTGTATTCCTTTGGTGAATATCTTATCGGTACTGGCATTTACCCGCAGTCACGATATGCAGCTGAAAAAAATCATTCTGGATTTGTCTAAAAATCCATTAATTTTAGGCTGTATGGTGGGTGGTGTGTTTAATCTTTCCGGTTTGGCACTCTGGGCAGGAGCAGAGCAATTTCTTAAACAGATTGCACTATGCAGTTTGCCACTCGGTCTGATGTGTGTAGGAGCAGCCTTAAAGTTTCAGGGCTTTCAGCGAGATGTATTGCCACTCAGTCTGATGACCTTTGGTCGCCTGTTTGGAATGCCGCTGATTGCATTTTTAGTCTGTAAAATTTTCCAGATTGATGCATTCACCACGCAAGTATTGGTATTGTTCTTTGCCTTACCTACCGCCTCAGCGTCTTATGTGTTAACCCGGGTATATGGCGGCGATAGCCAGTTAATGGCGAGCATCATTAGTGTACAAACCGTCGTAGCGGCGGGAAGCTTAATATTGGTACTTTCCTGGATTATTTAAAATTCCTTGATTCTCAAATAGATGATATAAGATCTAAATCCTGAATTTAAACTCTCTATGCTTTGAACCATTAAAATAGCCTAAGCAATAAAGGTTCTATTTAAGCGCCAAAATCAAATCAATCCTAAAATCTTATAAAGTTTAGAATCTGTTGTATCTCGCTGAATAGAGCAAAAGTGAAATCTAAAAATTTGGTAGATGGGCAATATCAGTCAGCAGCAATAACTCAGTTTAATTCGGAACAGTAATTACAAATTGATTCACGTGAACTCACATAAATAAAAACTGTCTTATTGAATAAAATGGTATATAAATTGCTCATGATAATAAAACATTATTGCAGGAGAGAAATGCTTCTGCGTTCGCCGAAGGAGCAAGTTCCCAGGAAACTCTCAGGCAAAAGGACTGTGATAATGGATAAAAACTCTGGAGAGAAGTGTTCAATCACTCACCGAAGGGGAAGGTGCTCGCATTGATGTGCAATGCAGCGACCGAAGCTCTCAGGTACACATGACAGATGGGAAAAGACATCAATATAATCAAGGAGGTGTCTATGTGTCATGTCGTGGTGATTGGGGCGGGTATTACTGGGGTAACCACAGCGTATGAGCTTGCTTTGGCAGGCTATCAGGTGACTGTGATAGATCGACATCTCTATCCGGCCATGGAAACTTCTTTTGCCAATGGCGGCCAGCTTTCAGCCTGTAATGCCGAAGTATGGAACCAGAAAGCTACGGTACTCAAAGGTATCAAATGGATGTCTCAAAAAACTGCACCACTTTTGCTCAATCCTTCTTTTAGTGTGCATAAATATAGTTGGCTCATGGAATTTTTGGGAAATATCAAACATTATGAAGCCAATACCCGAGAGACTGTACGTTTGGCTTTATTGGCCAGAGCACGTTTGTATGAAATTGCCCAAACAGAACAGATTGATTTTGATCTGGAAAAACGCGGCATTTTACATTTTTATCATAACAAGACGGATTACGATGTCGCGATCAAGGTCAATGACCTGTTGTGTAGCGGCGGACTGGAGCGCAATGCCATTTCCAATGCGGAAATCAAGCAGATCGAACCTGCATTAACAGGCGATTACTATGCCGGATTTTACTGCCAGAGCGATGCGACCGGAGATATTCATAAATTCAGTACAGGACTGGCCAAAGCCTGCATGCAAAAAGGCGTGAAATTTGAATTTGGCCAAGATGTCTTTGCCGTCGATCATCAGGCTCAACATATTCGGGTGAAATGCAAACCCAGTACTGAAAATGTACATCATTCTACAGATGACATTCTGGAAATTAATGCAGATGCCATTGTGGTGTGTGCGGGTGTGGGCAGTTATCAATTGGCCGAGATTTTAGAGGAACGAGTCAATGTTTATCCGGTCAAAGGTTATTCAATTACCGTGCAGCTGAATGATGAACAGAGCCAAAACAATGCACCATGGGTCAGCTTGCTCGATGAAAGTGCCAAAATTGTCTTGTCACGTCTGGGTAAGGATCGTTTACGAGTCGCAGGAACCGCCGAGTTTAATGGCTATAACCGGGATATTCGTGCAGACCGGATTCAACCACTGATTGACTGGAGCAATCGTAACTTTGATCTGTGTACCGAGCATGTCGTACCTTGGGCTGGCTTACGCCCGATGATGCCAAATATGATGCCTGTGGTGCGCCGTGGTAAACATGAGCGGGTATTTTATAATACCGGCCATGGTCATCTGGGCTGGACCTTGTCGGCTGCAACGGCTGCACTGATTAGCAAGGAAATTGCTCAATACTATCCTGCTTAAATTGATGGCCCGCATGCGGGCTATTTTTTACATCAAATTTCTCATTTTATATAAGGTTAAGTTTTTAATATTTTTTAAATTGAATCAATCATATAAGCGATAAACCCCAGTAAAACGTTCACAACCTTTTTGCTGAGTGTTGACGGCTAGAATCGCTTTACTATAGTTAAACTCA
The DNA here is from genome assembly GCF_013418995.1 of Acinetobacter sp. YH12106. NCBI lineage: Bacteria > Pseudomonadati > Pseudomonadota > Gammaproteobacteria > Moraxellales > Moraxellaceae > Acinetobacter > Acinetobacter sp. YH12106. The sequence goes on along the minus strand of NZ_VPAV01000029.1, from coordinate 8,228 downwards.
TAGCGGCAGTCATTTTCATTATCCATGATCTGTTCTTTTGCTGCAGGCGTGGTATAGGCTAAAAATGGAACAGTCTGCGTTTCGGCCCGGTTATTGGGATTGCGATAGGCCAGACCTTCAATCTTGATGCGGTCTTTAGTCAGTTGATGAATCTTGATATGCACAGGCTGTTTGGCCATTTGTCCCTGCTCGAACTTAATATAATGCTGAGTTAGGCTTTGATTCAGTGAAATATAGATATTTAAATCATCGAGGCGCCATTCAAACTGCTGTTTAAAACAGTCCAGCGTTTTGCATTGCTGTAACCGATTTGCCCATAACTGTTGGGTGTCTTGCAATAAGCGAACGGGGGCATCAGTAATTAAAAAAGCGGTCAAGTATTGGTCAGCGAGTTTTTCCCGAGCTTCGGACAGCGCTACTGAGCAGACTTTATTCATGGCCGCTGTTTTTTTGCTGTCGTTGTTACAGTCGAGTGGGTTCGCTGAACTACCCGCAGATATCATCCCCAGGCCGAGCATCAGGCCAATTATTTTCAACATATTTATATCAGTTTTCAGTAGCATGATCGCTTATACTTTCACTGTGTTACGCTTGGTCTAACTATAGCGAAATAGAAAGCAAGTGTACAAGATTTCAATGGGCTATTTCTAAAGGATGTATAAGGTGATCGCACAAATTCGTATTGGTCAGGGTCTGGATGTGCACGCATTTGAAGAGGGTGAGTTTGTCACTTTGGCCGGCATTCAAATTCCGCATACGCACGGTCTGAAAGCACATTCGGATGGTGATGTGATTCTGCATGCACTCTGTGATGCATTGTTGGGCGCGTTGGCACTTGGAGATATTGGCCAGCATTTTCCGGATACAGATCCGGATTTTAAAGGTGCGGATAGCCGGGTATTGTTGAAGCAGGTTTATCAGTTAATTCTGGATCGTGGCTATCAGCTGAACAATGCTGATATTACCGTCGCCTGTGAACGTCCAAAACTGGCGAAATACAATCTGGCCATGCGTCAAAGTATCGCAGATGTGCTCAATGTCGATGTCACTCAAATCAGTATTAAAGCCACTACCACTGAGCAGCTCGGTTTTACCGGTCGTCAGGAAGGTATTTTATCTATGGCAACCGTGCTGTTGAGCCATAATAAATAGGCTCAGACAAAATAATTTGGATTAATCAGGGATCGTTCCAGTTCCTGGGTTGCTTTACGGCCTTGCAGCTGTAGGGCAACTGCATGCATGAGACCTGTCCAGGTTTCATTCGGTTCCCAGATTTGATGCAAATGTTTATGCGCCGTAGGAAGATCCACGTCCATATAGTATTGACGATATAAATACATCAGACAGCTGACATGATAGTTTTGTGAACAGTGTACCCAGACCATCTGTTCCTTAATCAGGTGATTGATCAGCTCGAGTACCAGTAAACATTGATTGTCTGAAGGGGTTTCCCATGAAATCGGTAACTGGATATAGTTCAGGCCCAGCTCAAGGCAAATTTTATCTTCATGTGGCAGATATTGGTCGTTATCTGTTAATGCCACATTGATGACCGTAGACACACCATATTCTTTCATTAGCTGTAACTGGGCAGTGGTCGGTTGACCAGAGCTAAACAGATGTTCGTGTATGAACTGAAAATTCTCAATCTGGCTTAATGCCGTTTCAATATCATTCATCAGATAAATTTTCCTTGTTCAGAAATGCAAACGCCATCTTGGCGATGGCGTTTGTCAGATCATTTAACGATTAGCTAAAGTATCTTTTAATGCCTCATGCATGTCGAGTAAGACTTTTTCAGTCGTTTCCCAGTCGATACAGCCATCAGTGACTGATTGGCCATACTCCATATCACAAAGGTTCGTAGGAATGTCCTGACGACCGCCTTTAAGATGACTTTCTACCATAATACCAACAATTGACTTGTTTCCATCAAGAATTTGTTCGGAAATATTTTTGAGTACAAGCGGTTGCAGGTACGGGTCTTTGTTTGAGTTGGCATGGCTGGCATCAATCATGATTTTGGTGCTGACTTTGGCCTTGGCTAATGCGGCTTCCGCATCTGCGACCGAGCCGGCATCATAGTTAGGCTTACCATTACCGCCACGCAGTACCACGTGGGCATACGGGTTGCCTGAAGTACGGATCACAGCGACCTGACCTTGATCATTTAGACCGAGGAAGCTGTGACCATGTTTGACCGATTGCATCGCATTGGTTGCCACGGTTAAACCGCCGTCCGTCCCGTTTTTAAAGCCGACTGGTGAAGACAGACCTGAAGACATTTCACGATGCGTCTGGCTTTCAGTCGTACGTGCACCGATGGCTGACCATGAAATCAGGTCTTGATAATACTGCGGTGAGTTCGGATCAAGTGCTTCAGTGGCACATGGTAAACCTATTTCATTCAGTTCAAGTAACAGCTTACGACCGATACGCAGACCTTTTTCGATATTGAACGAGTCGTTCATATCCGGATCGTTGATCAGGCCTTTCCAGCCCACTGTGGTACGTGGTTTTTCAAAATAAACCCGCATCACGATGTATAAGCTGTCTTTAACTTTTTCGCTTAACACTTTTAAGCGTTCAGCATATTCGTGTGCAGCCGCAGGATCATGAATAGAACAGGGGCCGATGACAACGAACAGGCGTTTGTCTTCACCATCCAGGATTTTACGAATCGTTTCACGACCATGCAGTACGGTTTGATAAGCAGTTTCAGTCAAAGGTAATTCTGCTTTAAGCTCAGCAGGGGTTACCAAAGGAATCATGCTGTGGATATTCACGTCATCAATATCTGATGCTGAAATGGGATTTGACTGTTGTGTATTCATTGCCGTCACTGGTTCGATCATACAAAAGGTTGTTTAATAGCCCGAATATAACATGAATGATGCGTCACTTTGTTATAAAAAAGATGAATACTTCTTTGAAAAAAAAGTGATGAATCGCATAGTTAAATTAAACGGACTGGGAATTCTGGCTCATGACGACCATCGCTGTTTCGGCAGGTTGAGCCGGTTTTGATTTTACAGGGTTAAGCATGAAATTCAGGCCGAGCCCAAATAAGGTAATGCCTAAAATTTTGCGAATCAGTTTTTCTGGCATCCGTGAACTGAGTAAAGTGCCGACAATAATCGCTGGAATAGAACCCACCAATAACCACATGAGCAGCATGAAATCGACATTGCCTGATGACATATGCCCCAAGCCTGCAACCAGCGTCAGTAACACCGCATGCACCACGTCTGAGCCAATGATACGAATCATCGGCAGATTCGGAAACATCACCACTAAAGCCATGATGCCAAATGCACCTGCACCGACTGAAGATAAGGTGACAAAAATACCCAAGATAACGCCCATAATCATGATGGCGATGCGCTTTTCCTTGGCTTGCAGTTTTACTTTTTCCAGATCCTGCGTCATATCTGGCAGTTCTTGTTTTCGGTATTTGTTGAAAAGATTTTCGATCTGGGTGCGAAACAGAATAGACAAGCCGGTAATGGTCAGCATAAAGCCCAATACCATGGTCAGGACGGCCTTGTAATGTGTCGATTGGCTTAAATAGTTGTCGAGTACCCAATGCGTGGCAAAAGATGCTGGAATACTGCCTACTGCCAGCCAGATCACAATTGGCCAGACAATATTCATTTTTTTGGCATGCACAAAAGAACCGCAGAATTTTGAAATCGCGGCATAGAGCAGATCCGTACCAATTGCAATGTGGGGTTCAATCCGGAATAGGCTGATCAGAATGGGTGTCATCAATGAGCCACCACCGACACCGGTTACTCCAACACAAAAACCTACCAACACACCTGCTAAAATAAACTCAATCGGACCAAACATGCATATATGCCAAAATCAAAAAACGTGGATATCTTATGACTTTTGGATATAAGTCGTTGTCTTGATTATTGATTTACTTATGCATAAAAAAGATAAAGCACTGGGCTTAAAATTAAATGAAGTTTCATGTTCATCCTCGCTATAGAAAATAACGTGAAAGACCGGTCACTTATTTTAAAGGACACTTTGATCTGCCTGAAAATGAAGATGAATCAGGAAAACCACTTCAATAGAAAAAATCATCAGGGAAGATTAAGAGTAGGCTAAGTAATTCTAAAGCATACCTTTCTTAAAATATAAGATGCTCACTGCTTATTCAGGCATAAACCCAGCTTTATGTTAGAATTACGATTAAATACAGTTCAATACGGATCTGAGAGGGAACTCACTTGCTAAATCGAAAACTAAAAATTGGAATCGTGGTCGGTGAGGTCTCTGGAGATACGCTTGGCGCAAAGTTGATTCGCCGTTTTCGTGAGCAAGGGATTGATGCCGAATTTGAAGGCATCGGTGGTCCACAAATGATCGCAGAAGGCTTTAAAAGCTATTATCCGATGGATGTTTTATCGGTGATGGGCATTGTTGAAGTTCTCAAGGATATTAAAAAACTCTTTGCTGTACGTGATGGGCTGGTCGAAACTTGGACTAAAAACCCTGTCGATATTTTTATTGGTATAGATGCACCTGATTTTAACCTGCGCCTGTCGAAAACCATTAAACAAAAACAGTTGCCGATGAAGACCGTGCAATATGTCAGTCCTTCCGTCTGGGCATGGCGTCAGGGACGTGTGCATGGTATTAAGGCCAACATTGATCTTGTGCTGTGTTTATTCCCATTCGAAAAAACCTTCTTTAAAAAATGGGATGTGCCAGCCGCTTTTGTGGGTCATCCTCTGGCCAGTCAGTTGCCGCTTGAAAATCCGATTATCGATGCTAAACAAGAACTGAATCTTGATCCGAATCAGAAGCATATTGCACTATTACCGGGAAGTCGCCGCGGTGAGATTGAACGTTTGGGGCCTTTGGTTCTGGATGCAGCCAAGATTCTGCATCAGAAATATCCGGACTATACTTTCCTGATTCCGGCAATTAATGAGGCGCGCAAGCAACAGATAGAACGCTTGCTGGTGACTTATCCTGAAAGTCTAAAGATTCAAATCCGCTTAATGGAAAACAGCGGTACCGAGTCAAAAATCGGCCGTCAGGTCATGAATGCATCCAATATTATTGCGCTGGCGTCAGGTACTGCGACATTGGAAGCGATGTTATTACATCGTCCGATGGTGACTTTCTATAAGCTGAATTGGTTGACTTATCATGTGGTGAAATTTCTCATCAAAATTCCTTATTATTCGCTACCAAATATCATTGCCGGCAAAAAAGTCATTCAGGAGCTGATTCAAGCCGATGCTACGCCTGAAAAGCTGGCGGCTGAAATTGAAAAACTGATGAATATTGAAACTGCACAAATTCAGGTGATGCAGCATATCACCATGCATAAGCAGCTATTGTCTGGTAATAGCGAAGACCCGGTCAAAGCCGTGCTCGCGCTAATCCAGTAATTTGACATTATTGTTCTGACAATTCAGCCGGTACTGGGTGGGCGTCTGTTCAAACTGCTTTTTAAAACTTTGACTGAAGGCCGTCTCGGATGAATAACCAACGCCATGTGCGATCTGCTGAATACTGAATCCGCTATTTCGCAAATATTGTGCCGCCAGTCGCAGGCGATGCTGTTGTAAATAAGCCAGTGGCGGCTCACCAACAATCTGGGTAAAGAGCTGGGCAAATTTGGAACGTGACATATGACATTGCTCAGCCAGACTTTCTACGGTCCAGAACTGCTCAGGTTTGCCATGAATTGCAGCCAGTGCATTGGACAGTTCCGGATGCGAGAGCGCATTCAGCCAGCTCGAGGCATTTTCCAGATTTAAAATATAATCCCGCACACATTCAATCAGTAAAATACTGACCAGATGATCCAGAATCTTGTCACGTCCCGGCCGCATCTGCTGGGTTTCCAGCGCCAGAAACTGCAAACCGACCTGTAACCATTCCGGTGCGGTGTCGCCCAGAATATGCTGAATATGCAGGTATTTAGGTAAGGCATTTAGCAGAGGCTTTGCCATCTGCATATCCAGGCTGGAACGAATGGCCAGTATGAAACTATGCTCCGCCGAATTTTCCCCATTAAGATCGACACATTGCTGTGCATGGCTTTGGAAATAAGGATTAATCGCACAGCGTGCAGAAAAATCGGCACTGCCGGGGCAAGAAATGCGATGGGCAGAACCGGCGGGTAAGAGTACCAGATCACCTTGTTGCAGCTCGAGCAGATCGCCGTTGGCGAACTTTAATTGTGCCTGTCCTTGTAACAGGATATAAGCCAGCATAAAAGGCTCATGCTGATAGTCAAAGCCGCCCGGATGAAACACATTCAGATAAAGATATTCAGATTTTGCCAGATGAATATCATCAAAAATTTTACTCAAAGCATCCATGCCTAACTCTATTCTTCTATTTATTTCACTTAATTGACTATAAATTTTTTAACTTTGTGATTTTAGGCCAGAATTTGGCTGCATGTGCCAAAGACGCTGACATAGGTTTTCTGGACGTTGAATACTGTTCGCTGTTGCTGAAATATTCAACTATAAGTGCAGAGTAACATAAAAAAGGAAGCTCGCAATGAATGCCCCTGCACAAATCCAGAAAGCGCAGTTTACGCAGGAAGCGTCAGCACTAAAAGGTGTAAAGCTGGATAAAAAACGTTTTGGCTGGTTGCTCAGCCCAGGTTTGCCTGTGATCGGAATGGGAATTTTGGCCGGTTATCATTTTGGCCCCAAAGCGACTAAAAAAGTCTTTGCTTTGGGCGGGCCTTTATTATTGCATGTGATTATTCCGACTCTGGATGCCCTGATTGGCGATGATGCTAACAATCCGAATGACGAACAGATTCAGGCGCTGGTCAAAGATCCGTATTATGACCGGATTGTAAAAGCCTTTATTCCCTTGCAAATGGCAGCCAACGCTTTTGCCGGCTATGTGGTGACACGTCCAAATGTATCGATACTGGATCAGCTCTTATTGGGAGTTTCCATGGGTGCGATTAACGGCATTGCGGTCAATACGGCACATGAACTGAGTCATCGTCCGCAGAAAAAAGACCATTACTGGTCGCATGCCAGCCTGATGCCTTTGGCCTATAATCATTTCCGTATTGAACATCCTTATGGGCATCATAAACGGGTGGCAACGCCAGAAGATCCGGCATCTTCACAAATGGGCGAGTCTTTTTACCGTTTCTGGCCACGCACTGTGTTTGGCGGATTAAAGTCAGCGATCCAGATTGAAAAGAAACGTCTGGAACGTAAAGGATTGAAATTTTTGAGCAAGGAAAATGAACTGTTTCATGGCTGGGCGATGAGTGCAGGCTACCATGCCTTGATGCTAAGTGCTTATGGTAAAAAGCTCATTCCTTATACACTGACTCAGGCCTTTTATGGGGTAACTCTGTTTGAAATCGTCAATTATATTGAGCATTATGGTTTGAAACGCACAGAAAAAGATGATGGCAGTTATGAACGGACCTTGCCTGAACATAGCTGGAATAATAACAATATTGTGACCAATCTGTTTTTGTACCAGTTGCAGCGCCATTCAGATCATCATGCCTTTCCAAGTCGCCCATTTCAGGCACTGCGACATTTTGATGAAGCACCCGAATTACCCAGTGGTTATGCCACCATGTTGATTCCGGCTTTAATTCCGCCGTTATGGTACAAAATGATGGACCAACGGGTCTATCAGCATTATCAGGGTGACCTGACTAAGGCCAATATTCATCCAGGCAAACGTGAGAAAATTTTTAAAAAGTTTGGACTTATTTTAAGTACTGAAGCATAAACCTAGTTTTAAATAAAAAATGCGCTTCTTACAGCTAATGCCAGTCAGTTAAGGAATTGACTGGCATTTTCTTTTTCAAATTCATGATTATATCTGATAGATAAAAAAGTCATCCGCAACTGTTTGAGGCAGGACTACATTTAAAAATGATTGTTTCTGCGACAAATTTACTAGTCGATGGTGGCTGACGAGTTTTGCGGATGACAAATGCCTTTGGTTACTTTGGGCGAAACCAAAGTAACAAATAATTTACAAGAATTTGATTTATAACATTAGGGTCTGTTGACATTTCAAGTATAGAATTTACCCGATAAAGGTAGCCAAATAAATATACAAGCTAATGCAACTGCCCCCTCATAGCTACACTTTAGCTTATCATATCGTGTTGCTATTCCTCTGAACTGCTTTAACCTACAAAATGCATTCTCAACTAAGTGTCTGATTTTATATAAATACCAATCCATATGATC
>NZ_VPAV01000028.1:0-22755 GCF_013418995.1 Acinetobacter sp. YH12106 | reverse complement strand
TTGTGCTGGCGACAATAGCAAGAGTGAACCACCTGATCCCTTCCCGAACTCAGAAGTGAAACCTCTTTGCGCTGATGGTAGTGTGGGGTTACCCATGTGAGAGTAAGTCATCGCCAGCTCATTATTCAAAACACCCCCTGCTTATGCAGGGGGTGTTTTTTTGTGCGTGAAGAAAGGCTTAGGTGGTCACTCAGATGAAATCTCCACAGAAAAAATGAGCGAAAGGTGTATACTGGATCTATCTAAGGAGCGGATATGTCCTCAAATTCATCTTCTAGCCATATTGAATATGGTACTACCGCATTTAAAGCAGTACTTTTTTCCTTATTTCTTGCCGGCTTTGCCATTTTCTCATCTTTGTATTGCCTACAGCCGATGATGCCCATTTTGGCAGATTATTTTCAGGTCAGTCCGACTCAAAGTAGTTTTCCCTTATCACTTTCTACTCTTGCCTTAGCCATTGGTTTGCTATTTACCGGACTGATTTCAGACCGTTTCGGACGTAAACCGGTGATGGTCTGCTCCCTGGCATTGATTGCAATTTTGTTAATGCTCAGTTCGATACTATCTCTTTGGTCGGTATTCTTATTGATTCGGATCTTGATTGGTCTCTGTGTCAGTGGTGTGGCGGCAGTCGCCATGACTTATATCGGGGAAGAAATTGCCGAAAAAGATATCGGTTTCGCCATGGGCTTATATATTTCTGGCACGGCAATTGGCGGTATGGGAGGGCGTTTGATTGCCGGAGTTCTAGTTGATTTTATCTCTTGGCAATCTGCTACTCTGATAATTGGTATTTTAAATATCTGTATTGCAGGATTATTTTATTATCTATTGCCGGCATCGCAACATTTTAAGGCTTATCCGATCAAGTTTAATCGATTCAAAAACTCATTCAGGCATAATCTGGCCGATCCGAAACTTCGGATTTTATTTCTGCAAGGTTTTATCCTGATGGGCTGTTTTGTCTCGATATTTAACTATCTCAGCTATCGTTTGCTTCAGGCACCTTTTGAATTATCACAGGCCTGGATTGGTTTAATCTCGGTGACATATTTGGCTGGTATTTATAGCTCCCCCCGAGCGGCACATTGGGGTCGGCATTATGGTAAATTCAAGACATTGGTCGTCATGATGCTGATGATGCTCCTTGGATTAACACTCATGCTGCTCAACCAGTTGGCTCTGGTCTTTATCGGATTACTAATCTTCACTTTTTCATTTTTTGCCGCGCACTCTACTGCAAGTAGCTGGGTGTCGATCCAGTCGCTACAATATCGGGCAGTCGGTTCTTCGCTATATTTATTCTGTTATTACCTCGGTTCCAGTGTGTTGGGCAGTTCGAGTGGACTGGTCTGGGAAAATTATGGTTGGAGTGGATTAACTGCATTTATTGCGCTACTGTTGTTGAGTGGTCTGGCATTCAGTTTCAAGCTCCGCTCAGATTAGAACATCGTATTTAGATTTTTCTCTATAAAATAAACCCTGTGCATTTATCTTGCGGATCATTTTGCTTTCAATTCTGATGATGCCCAAGTTTTGATTCGCTTAGTTCCTGATTTTGTATAAATTATAATCAAGCAAGCTGGGTCTAATTCATGGTAAAATGATCGGCTTTCATCTTTGATCTTATTTTAGATCTCCTATCATCTGCCAGCCGAGAATTGCTAGCCATGTCTACTGCTTATACCATGCAGACTGCGCCAAAAGCGTTGTTTGATTACGACAAATATTGGGCGTCTTGTTTTGACCCTGCGCCTTTTTTGCCGATGTCACGCGAGGAAATGGATCAACTCGGCTGGGACAGCTGTGACTTTATTCTGGTCTGTGGCGATGCCTATATTGATCACCCGTCTTTCTGTTCAGGTATTATTGGCCGGGTATTAGAAGCCCAAGGCTTTCGTGTCGGTATTATTGCGCAGCCAGACTGGACCAACGTGGATGCGTTCCGTGTATTGGGTAAACCGAATATTGCTTGGGGGGTAACGGCAGGGAACATGGATTCCATGATCAACCGTTATACCGCCGACCGTAAAATCCGCTCGGATGATGCCTATTCCCCAGATAATCAGCCAAATAAACGTCCAGACCGTGCAGCAACTGTATATTGTCAGCGTGTCCGTGAAGCATATCCAGATGTGCCTGTATTATTAGGTGGAATTGAAGCTTCTCTGCGTCGTATTGCACATTATGATTACTGGTCAGATAAAGTCCGTCGTTCAGTGTTGATGGACTCAAAAGCCGATCTTTTGATGTACGGCAATGGCGAACGCTCAATTACCGAAATTATGCATCGTCTGGCGCGTGGCGAAAAAATTCACGAGATTACCGATGTTCGCGGTACTGCGTTCATTGTCAATAAACATAACCGTGCATCGAAAGCAAAGTTTGTCGAAATTGCCTCGAATGATGTTGATGCGATTGGCCGAGTCGATCCAATCATTAACCCTTATGTGATGACTGAAGATCTGGAAGGTTGTGAAATTGAAAAAGACAAAGATAGTCTGACTCAATATCAAGGTTTCCAGAAAGAGCCTGTCGCCAATCCGATTGTGCGGGCCGGCGATGAGCTAGATCCTGATACGCAAATCGTGCAATTACAACCCGCTTCAAAAGCAATTAAACATAAATTACCACCGCGTGAACTGGCCGTAATTCGCTTGCCTGCATTTGAAGAAGTGGCTGCAGATCCGGTGCTTTATGCCCATGCCAACCGAATTTTGCATTTAGAAACCAATCCGGGCAATGCCCGTGCCATGGTACAAAAGCATGGTGAACGTGATGTCTGGCTAAATGCGCCACCAATTCCGTTGACCACGGAAGAAATGGACTATGTGTTTGACCTGCCTTATGCACGTTTGCCACATCCTGCTTATGGTGAAGCGCGTTTTCCAGCGTTTGACATGATCAAGTTCTCTGTGAACATCATGCGTGGCTGTTTTGGTGGCTGTACCTTCTGTTCGATTACAGAACATGAGGGTCGTATTATCCAGAACCGTTCTGAAGAGTCAATTCTGCGTGAAGTGGAAAAAATCCGTGATACGGCGCCGGGCTTTACCGGGATTATTTCAGACCTAGGTGGCCCGACAGCCAACATGTACCGTCTGGCTTGTAAAGATCCAGAGATTGAAAAGAACTGCCGTAAACCGTCGTGTGTCTTCCCGGGGGTATGTCAGAACCTGCATACCGATCATGCACCATTGACCCAGTTATACCGTAAAGCACGTTCTTTACCGGGTATTAAGAAGATCTTGATTGGTTCTGGTTTACGTTATGACTTAGCGGTTTTAAACCCTGAATATGTCAAAGAATTGGTAACCCATCACGTCGGTGGTTATTTAAAAATTGCACCGGAACATACCGAAAAAGGCCCACTCAATAAAATGATGAAGCCGGGAATCGGAACCTATGATCGTTTCAAACAGATGTTTGAACGTTATAGTAAGGAAGCCGGCAAGGAACAGTATCTGATTCCTTATTTCATCGCAGCGCATCCGGGGACTACCGATTACGACATGATGAATCTTGCGATTTGGTTGAAGAAGAACGGTTTCCGTGCTGACCAAGTACAGACCTTTTATCCATCACCGATGGCAACGGCTACCACCATGTATTACACCGGTAAAAACCCGCTTGCCAAAGTGGCACGTTATACTGAGCAAGTAGATATTGTCAAAGGTGATAAACGTCGTCGTCTGCACAAAGCTTTCTTGCGTTACCATGATTCAAACAACTGGCCGTTGTTGCGTGAAGCTCTGAGAGAAATGGGTCGTCAGGATTTGATTGGTAACTCCAAACAGCATTTGATTCCGACTTATCAGCCTGCTGGCAGTGCAGAAGGTCAATACCAGTCTGCGCGCAAGAAAAACTCGACAGTGGCGGGTGATTCGCAGAAACGTACCGGTGAGCAGGGAAATCGTGGCAAGGCTGCACAAGCTCAGTCCCGTCCTTCAAATACCAAGAAGCGTCCTGAGCGTGGTCAAATCCTGACCCAGCACACAGGCCTACCGCCGCGTGAAACAGGGGATGCCAAAAAACCATTTGGTGGATCAAAGCCGAAAGCAAAGCCTAAATCACGTGCATAATTGAGTTAATAGAAAAGACACTTCGGTGTCTTTTTTTAGCACTTAGGTAAAGTAACGTAGCTTGAAACGAGGACTGAAAAATGTAAAAGAATGTATTATTTACATTAAGTCTGGCTTAAAAGTGATATAAAAATAACACTTTATCGGAATTGTTCTACAGTTGGGCAGATTTGTATTGCGATCAATTCTAGGGATGTTTTAGAGTGCATTATCAGTTCCTTAAATCCACTTTCATTGACATAGGGAAAGATGTCATTTTAGGTAACGCAGAATCAGGTTTTGATACCGGTTGTATGGGTATCTAAGCAGATTAGTTGTAAGACCTATTTAAAATAAAGTGTGAGTTTATACTGCACCACAATAAAACAAAAATGATGATAAGAATGCAAGGATTGAGGCATGACCACCTATATTATGATTGGGAGTTTCCTGCTCTTCTGTGTCGTGCTCATGGCATGGAAAACGCTCGGAAATAATTCCAAACCACAAGACAGCGCGTTAAAGCAGCGTGCTATTTTTAACCTGAATGAGCAATTGACCTTCACGCGCTTGAAGGAAGTATTACCTGAATATATTGTTTTGGCCCATGTGTCCTATGATGCCTTAATGACCACCAAATTTAACCGGACGCGACATAAATATCGCAACCTGACTGCAGATTTTGTGATTATGGATCAACAGCATCAGATTATAGCCATTGTGGCTGTGGATGATCCTTTAATCTTGAAGCGTCCACAGCAGACTGGTTTTCAGGATGCCTTGTTGAGTATGGCCGGTTATCGGGTGATTCGCTACGATGATGTGCCGGAATATTACCAGTTGCGGCAAGATTTTCTGCAGGAGCAAGCGCAAATGAAGAAAATGCCCAAATATACGGTCAGCAATGATCTGAAAAAGTATTATATATATTCAGATTTAGAGCGCAGTAAAATCAAAGCAGTAGGTTAAAATAAAAAAGCATGCCATGAGCATGCTTTTTTATGCATATCGATTTTGCCACATTATTCTGGTTTGACGGCCACGACTGTCATTTCAACCAAAACCCGTGGATCATAGAGTTTTGCTTCTACACAGGTCCGAGGCAGCGCTTCGATATCAGCGACCCAGGCATCCCAGACTTCATTAAAAGCCGCATAGTCACGCTCAATATCCTTGAGATAAATAGTGACCGACATGATGTGACTTTTGTCTGTGCCGGCATCTGCCAGAAACTGGTCAATAATATCTAAAGTCTGTTGGGTTTGACCTTTGATATCCAGCTCAACATCTGTGGCCAGCTGGCCGGCAAGATGCACCAGATTACCGGCAATGGCAATTTCCGAAAAGCGTTTCGAGATATGTAAGCGTTCCACTGTCATATTATTCATCCTGAGTTTTGGGCATCAGGGCTGCGACCAATGCAGTCAGCAGACAACCCACCGCCAGATAGATGGCTACATAATGCCATGAACCATCCGCCCAAATCACCAGTGCTGCTGCAATAAATGGGGTAAAACCACCACCAATGATACTCGCCACCTGATAGCCAACTCCGGCACCGCTGTAGCGGTATTCTGTGCCAAACAGTGAGGTGAAAATCGGTTGATGGACACTAACTACCATATCGTGTGCGACGTTCGCCAGTAAAATTGCGCCAACAATAATCATCCAGGTGTTTTGTGCATCGAGCGCCATAAAGAATGGGAAGGCTGAGAGTGCACCAATCAAACCGCCCCAGACGCACATTTTCTGATGATTAAATTTATCTGCCAGCCAGGCAAAAAATGGAATACTGAAACAGCTGATTGCCCCGACCATCAGGGTGATATTCAGGAAGAACTGTTTGTCCATGCCCAGATTGCTAGTCGAATAGTTCAGGGCAAAGTTGGTAACCAGATACATGGTCAGCAACTCTGTCAAGCGTAAGGCAATAATATAAAAGAAAGCTTTTGGATGTTTGCTAATCGCCTGCAAGATCGGCAGCTTTTCTGGTTGATGGTCTGCTTTCACCACCTTTTCTACAAATTCTTGTGATTCATCCTGATCACGGCGAATCCACATGGCAATGCCGATCAACACGATACTGGCTAAAAAGGGAATACGCCATGCCCACTCGGCAAAGGCTTCTTCACCCAGTGTCGCAAGAATAAGTGATACTGCACCGGTCGCCAGAACCAGACCAACGCCGTAGCCGACCTGAACCCCACTGCTGTAAAAGGCTTTTTTTCCTTTTGGCGCATTTTCTACGGCCATGAGGGCTGCACCGCCCCATTCACCACCCACGGCAAAGCCTTGCAAGGCTCGACAAAACACCAGCAGTACCGGTGCCCACCAGCCAATCGCTTCAAAATTTGGCAGCAGGCCAATCCCGACCGTGGAAATTCCCATCAGGATTACAGTGAGTACCAGCATTTTTTTGCGGCCGAGCTTGTCACCAAAGTGACCAAATACCACACCGCCTAAAGGACGAAACAGGAAGCCGACCCCAAAGGTGGCTAGTGCCGCCAGGGTGCCCATGTTCTCGCCAATACTGGGGAAAAACTGATCTTTAAAAATTAAGGCTGCAACAATGCCGTAAAGGAGAAAATCATACCAATCGACAACAGCACCAACAAAACTAGATAGCGCAGCTTTACGTGCGCGTTGTTCTTGAATAACAGAAGAATTTACAGAAGACATGCAGGAGGGGATTCCATGAGTTACATCAGAGTTGCCCTGTAATATTCGGATTTGATCGTCACGCTAATCACAGGACAGCATGCTGAAAGTAAAGGTGATTTTCAGCATCTCAGCACATACATGGATAATGCATTGCGCAGATAGAGTACTCTAAAAAATCAAAATATAAAAATAAAGTTGCTGTATTTTTAAACTGATGTTCAAAACATGAACAAAAGTCGTTTAGAGCAGTAATAATTGGGTTTCAGTCTCGGGGGCGCTGAGTTGATAGACGCCGACACCGATCAGCCGGAATTGCATCTGCGGCGCGATATGCAGATCATCCAATAGTAAGTCCAAGGCTTGTGCTAATTCTTGCGGACTGCGCAAGAGCTGCTTAAAACTTTTACTGTGTTGCATCACCTGAAAATTCTTGAGCTTTAATTTGACCGTCACGCCGCGAGCCGAAAGTTGTTTTTTTTGCAAGCTTTGCCACAGTTGTGCAACTAAAGCTTCCCAATAAGAATGGCACTGATTTAAATAAAGATCATCATCAAAGGTGGTCTCTTTGGAAATCTGCTGACGTTCCCGTTCTACTTCGACTGGTCGTTCATCAATGCCTTGCGCATATAAAAACAGCCGCCGGCCATATTTGCCAAAATGCTGAATCAGTAAGGCTTCATCAATTTGCTGTAAATCGCCTAAGGTGTTCAGGTTCAGGCTTTTCAGTTTTTCCTGGGTGACTTTACCGACACCGGGAATTTTTTTTAGCGGCAAATTCTGAATAAACTGTTGTACCTGTGAAGGTTTAATTACACAGATGCCATTCGGTTTGTGCCAGTCCGAGGCAATTTTGGCCAGAAATTTATTCGGTGCCACGCCGGCAGAAGCAGTCAGTCCAGTCACTTGAACAATATCCTCCCGAATCCGCATGGCGACCTCGGTAGCACTCGGAATCTGTTGTAAATTTTCTGTGACATCCAGAAAGGCTTCATCTAGCGATAAAGGCTCAATCAGGGCGGCATATTGCTGGAAGATGTGATGGATCTGAGCAGAGACCTGACGGTATTTGGCAAAGTCCGGCTCAATTACGATGACCTGTGGACAGAGCTTGCGTGCCTGTCCCATCGACATGGCAGAACGTAGACCATATTCGCGTGCCGGATAGGAGGCAGCCGCAACCACCGCCCGGGGATGATGCGAGGCAATCACCACAGGCAGGTGTCTGAGTTCTGGACGTTCACGCAGCTCGACCGAGGCATAAAACGCATCCATATCGATATGAATAATTTTGCGCATAGCCGCTATCTTAAGGGGCTTTAATCGGATTGGGAAGCGACGGCTGAGTTGAGTAAATAGGGTTGCGGTCCGCTGAGCAGAACGACTTTTGTTCCTTGTGCCTCGGCGGCCTGAATCAGAAGATTCAAACTTTTTGGCGTGTCATCGGCAAGACGGGGTAAAAATTGTAGCGGCTGGCTTAAAGGCTGGAAAAAATCATCCCAATGTATCGGGATGACCACTTTGGGTTTGAGCGTTTGCAGGGTTTCAGCCAGATAGTGCCGCTGATAGTCATTGGATTGTCTGGAGAGCTGGGCAATACCCAAAAATAACGTATCGACCTGCAGGTTTTTAAATTGATCCGGGATAAATCCGGTACTGGCCTTGACCAGAATCTTGTGTCCTGAATGCTCAATCAGGTAATCAAAACTGCCGCCTTCCTTAAATTCGGAAAATTTGGCCGGCAGGGCTAAAGGTTGGAATAACTCTTCGCCTAGGTCATCATTTACCGCTGTGGCTGGCGTATGTTGTGAAGGAATTGCGGTTACTTGAAATTTGTTGACGTGCTGTATTTGCCTAGGCGTGACGGAGTGTAACTGCTGCGGACTTACTTTGGGATTTGCCCGGGCGATATTCAGGCTAGTGGGTGAACCGATGACAGCGGTTTCAGGAAGCATTTCCAGTATAGCCGGTAGATCCAGAACATGATCATAATGCGAGTGACTGACCAGAATGGCTTTGGCCCGGTGCAGTTCATGCTCTTGAATTAGCTGCCTTAATAGCACGCTATCACTCTGAATTGGACCGCTAAGCACTTGCGACAACGACGGCCGGCTAAAGAAACCATCTATCAGGATCTGATCCTGACCATCATCCAGCAACAGGGTGGAAACACCGAAAAATTTAACGTTTAGTCCAGAACGAGAGGAACTGCTTTGCGGCTGCCAGTTCTGAAAGTCACTGAGCTTGCCTGAAGGTTGCAGTAGATAAGCCAGCGCACCCGCTATGAGCAGCAGAACAATCACCAGACTGAGTAAAATACCTTTAATCCATTTCAAGATTTTTATTTCCTTATTTTTCTACTTTTATAAAGCGCTTGTTTTCAAGCGATCGATTTTATTTGGCCTGATGAGTAGATGATGGTACTGCAATTGCATTCATTTTCAGAAAATCCAGCCACTGCTGTTCTGAGCCATAGAACACATTCAGATCCACAGTTGTACTAATGCCGGGAATTTTACCCTGATTGCTATGTTGCCAGAAGGTCCATTTGGGCTGGTTGTTTAAATCGGGCAGACCCTTATACTCGCGTACCCAGAGTGGCACGTCGGGAAAATGTCCTGTCAGTACAATATTATAAAAAGCTTTAGAAATATAGAAAATCGGCTGTTTGCCATAATGCTTTTGCAGGACATCGTGCATGATCTGGATTTCGCTTAAAAGCTGCTCTTTAGAATAGGTATTGATACATTTGCTGTCATATTCCAGATCAATCACTGGCGGTAAGGCATCCGGTTTATTGGGAACAGCGTCAATAAAGTTCTGTGCCTGAATGCTGCCATCGCGGCAGAGGCGGTAGAAATGATAGGCACCGACCAAAAAGCCATGTTCACGCGCTTTCAACCAATTTTCCTGAAATTTGGTATCTTTGAAGTCGCCGCCTTCAGTGGCTTTCAGATAGACAAAACGGTATTTTTCCGGCGAAATCTGCTGCCATTGAATTTCTTTTTGATGATGTGATACATCGAAACCCTGGATCGGATAATCTGCTGCATGCGCAGAAGGGGCTTTAATCAGGCAAAGATAAATCATGGCGATAATCATCACGGCGATCAGAATGCCAAGCCCGATGAAAAGCGGCTGTTTGAATCTGTTCAGAGCCAGATTTTTTTGCATTTTCAGTTCTTACCTGTATCTAAACCTGAGCTTAAAGGCTGCATTCGCCTGGCGTTAATATATCGTATTAAACAGGGGTGTTTTTAGGAATATGCCAGAAAATATAAGCCGCAATAATATTGATACAGCCTAAACAGATCAGTGACACATGAAAAGCAGCCACCAGATTGTCAGCGCCGTAATAGGCGCTCAGCATGTTGACCAGGGTGCCTGCCAGCGCCACCCCGATACTCATTGACAGCATCATGATCATCGACAGGAAACTGTTGCCGCTACTGGCATCCTGCTGGCTTAAGTCCTTTAAAGTCAGGGTATTCATCGATACAAATTGTAGGGAATTTAAAATGCCGAAGATAAAGAAATGAATTGCACGCAGCCAGATCGGGGTGTCCGCCGTGGTCAGGGCAAAACTGGCAATACATAAACCCACCAATAAGGTATTGACCAGCAAAACCCGACGATAACCAAAACGCTGAATGATTTTTCGGATAATCGGTTTAGACGCCAGAGAGCCGAGTACGATTGGAATCATCAATAGACCGGTAATAAAGGGCTCAAAACCAAAGGCGACTTGCAACATAAGGGGGAGTAAAAATGGAATCGAGTTACCGCCAAGACGGGCAAAAAAATTCCCCAGAATGCCAATCGCATAAATTTTATTTTTAAAGAGCCGACTGCGGAACAGGGCATTGCTATGCGTATGCGAATGATAGGCATACATCAGGGCCGCCAAGATTCCGGCCAGAATCAGACTCAGACTCCACCACAGCGAATTTTGTGGACTGGCAAAATTTTCAATTCCCAGACAGAGTCCCACCATGGCCACAACCAGCAAGACAAAGCCCCAATAATCAAAGCGAGCGACCAGCGGTTCAATGACATTCGGCATGGCCTTAAAAGTAATCAGCGCTCCCAGTAAGCCAATCGGCAGATTGATCAGGAAAATCCATTGCCAGGACAGATATTCCACCATCCAGCCCCCAAGAGTTGGACCAATCAGGGGGCCAATCAGGCCGGCCAGACTCATTAGGCTCATGGCAGCCAGAAACTGGGTACGGGGAATGATCTTGAGCATGGCCAAACGGCCGACGGGGAGCAGTAAGGCGCCACCCATTCCTTGCAAGATCCGATAAGCCAGTAATTCATTCAGACTATCTGACCAGGCACAGCCCAAAGAGGCCAAAGAGAAAATAATAATTGCAGCAAAATAGATATTTCTGACGCCGAAACGGTCTGCCAGCCAGCCACTCAAGGGAATACAGGCTGCCACAGACAAGACATAAGCCACCACAACACTGTGCATGCGTAAAGGATCGGCCTGTAGGTTATGTGCAATCGCGGGCAGAGCTGTATTAATAATGGTGGTATCCAGCCCCTGCATAAAAAATCCGATCGATACCAACAAGACCAGCAGTCTGAATTCGGGATCTAAGGCTTGATGCGTAGGCGTGGCATTCATAATTCTGGAAAACTGAAAATTTTGAATAGTTTAAAGGAAGATTAAGGCACAGGTGTAGTGAATACGTGTGAACTTTTTTGCAAGATATAAATCAGTTATAAGTGTAAAACTCATAACAAAGTGAGTATTTATCAGATCGGAGCTCCATAGCTGTAAAGAGCGATAAAAATAAAATTAAAGCAGTACTTTTTTGTTTATAAACAGCTTTCTCTGTCAATTTCATCTTCATCAAATGAAAATATGACAAAATTGTCATGAAAATGAAATAAAACCGTCATAATCTTGGGCCAACTTTTCAGCAATGCTGAAATCTCCTCGCGTATAGGTTTGTTTTTATGACAATCGAGATTTTGATGGTGATCGGCTTCTGTTTAGCCGCCTATTCTATTGTCGGAAATGATGTGCCTCAAACCTTAGGGACATTTATTTCTTCGAATGCACATCGTCCCTGGTGGGTGTTGTGGATTTATATCAGCTCAATTCTAATTGTCGTACTGACCTATGGCTGGTATGTCTCTGGAGTCGGTGATGCCTCATATGGTCGTCTAGAAACCATTCCTTTCCCTGAAGGAGGGATTACCTGGCTGTATATTGTGCCGCCTATTCTCCTGTTAATACTGACCAGATACGGGATTCCGGTCAGTACGACCTTCCTGGTACTGACGATCTTCTCTCCTGCCAGCCTGGGCTCGATGATGGTCAAATCAATGATGGGCTACGCCGTGGCCTTTATCGTGGCGATTGTCATCTATCGTTTTGTGGTCAAGCAGCTGGCACGCCATTTTGCCAAGACACGTCATCAGGAGCACTCCAAGGTCTGGATGGGCTTGCAGTGGGTCTCTACCGGTTTCCTGTGGAGCCAATGGCTGATTCAGGATCTGGCCAATATCTTCGTGTATGTACCACGTCAGGTGCCGTTTGAATTCCTGATGTTTGCGATTATGGTATTCGTGGTCTTGCTGGGCGTGATTCTGTATCAACGTGGCGGGGCGATCCAGAACATTGTCGACACCAAAACTGGTGTCACCGATATTCGTGCTGCCACGATTATCGACTTCCTGTATGCCATTATCCTGTTGATCTTCAAAGAGTGGAGCAATATTCCAATGAGTACTACTTGGGTGTTCCTGGGCTTACTCGCAGGTCGTGAATTTGCCATGTCGATGATTCTGGATGAAGTCAACAAACATCGGACTTCACGTAATGTCAGTGCAGATGCGATGAAACTGATGTTCGGTCTGGCCATGTCTGTGATTCTGGCGACCACATTGCCGATGTTCTATGATTTTGTGACGAATTATGGTCAATAACTAGCAGCCATAATCCATAAAAAAAGCGAGCCCAGTGCTCGCTTTTTTACTTTGAATGCTTTAAACCACAAATCTTTGTGGATGGCCCAAATTGGTTAATGAGCTATAAATTTCATTTTCATCTTCGCAAACAATTAGTTTGGCGCGATGCTGGGGAGGCAAAAACCCATCTTCAACGGCACGGTCCAGCTGCATAATCAAGGCATCATAAAAACCGTTAACGTTATATAGCATCATGGGTTTCTGGTGCTGGTTCAGCTGGCCCCAGGTGGCAATTTCCAGAATTTCCTCAAAGGTACCCAGACCGCCCGGCAAGGCTACAAAGGCACAGGCCCGATCCGCCATCATGGCTTTGCGTTGATGCATGCTGGTCACCACATGTAATTCGGTCAGCTGGTTATGGGCAATTTCATAGTCCAGCATAAACTCGGGAATCACCCCAACGGCTTCACCACCATGCTGGATCATGGCATCCGCGACCTGTCCCATCAGGCCAATACTGGCGCCACCATAGACCAGCCCGAAACCATGTTCTGCCAGTCCTTGCGAGAGTTGAATCGCCTTTTCTAAATAAATCGGTTTGTTGCCGGCACGTGAACCACAATAGAGAGCCACTAAAGGGCGTGTTGTTTTTGGGGAGTTGTCTTTAAAATAATCTGTCATTTGAATTACGCTTTGCATTTCTTTTCTTCACCTTATCATTTTTCTTTCTGGTGACTCTAGCTTAATTAATAAATATGACAATTCTGTGAGCAGGTACCATTTCACCATAAACAGGCAAGCGAAATTCATCGACAAACAGCCATGAAAACAGGTGAATTTAGATTTGATCTTGATATACTGAAAATTGGTTTCACAACAATAGAACGAAAATGGGTAGTGGTCGTTGGCCGTGTAACGCTATAAATCGCCATCAAATAATTGATATTATTCAATATCAAAAATATTATGCTGTTTCATTTCAGCCTCAGTTCATTCAGTACAGCAGTCCTGAGTTTCAGGAGCCAAGCGTATGATCTTTGAATGGATGTCGGACCCTTCAGCCTGGGTCGGTTTACTCACGTTAATTGTTCTTGAGATTGTACTCGGGATCGACAATCTGGTTTTTATTGCCATTTTGGCGGAGAAACTGCCACCAGAACAACGTAATGCCGCGCGGATTGTGGGCTTAATGCTGGCCCTGGTGATGCGTTTGATCTTGCTGGCTTCGATTGCCTGGGTGGTCACTCTTACTGATCCACTGTTCCATATATTTGATCATGCTTTCTCGGGCCGGGATCTGATTCTATTGTTTGGTGGGGTATTCCTGCTGTTCAAAGGCACCATGGAACTGCATGAGCGTCTGGAAGCCAAACCTGTCATTAAAGAAGAAAATCCGGTACATGCGGTATTCTGGATGGTCATTGTCCAGATTGTGGTCCTGGATGCGGTATTCTCGCTCGACAGCGTGATTACTGCGGTGGGCATGGTCAAAGACCTGTCCGTGATGATGATTGCCGTGATTATTGCCATCGGGATTATGCTGTGGGCATCCAAAGCCTTGATGGATTTCGTCAATAAGCATCCGACCGTGGTGATTCTGTGTCTTGGCTTCCTGATGATGATCGGTTTCTCGCTGGTGGTAGAAGGCTTTGGTTTCCATATTCCGAAAGGTTATCTGTATGCTGCAATTGGCTTCTCGGTGATTGTCGAATTTATTAACCAGACCATGAAACGCAATCAGGAAAAAATGGTGACCACCACGGATATGCGTTACCGAACTGCTTCTGCAGTGATGCGGATGCTCGGTGGTAAACCTGCTCAGGACAATGATTCTTCGGAGCCGGAAGATGTTCTGGCAACCCGTGCCTTTGCCGATGAAGTCTTTAATGATGACAACGGCATCTATCACAGTGTCATGGTGCAGGGAGTTTTGGGTCTGTCTGAACGTCCGGTAAAATCGGTGATGACGCCGCGTCCCGAACTGGAATGGATCGATCTGGACAATGATGCCGACAGCATCAAAGCACAATTGTTGCAGATGAGCCACTCGCGTCTGATCATCGCTCGCGGCGAACTGGACAATATTGCCGGTGTGGTGCTGACCCATAAAGTCCTGAATGAATATATTGAAACTGGGGTGCTGGACTTTGAAAAGCATTTACGTGAGCCAGTCATCGTGCATGAAAATGCTCAGGTACTGATGGTGATGGATCAATTGCGTCAAGCACCCTTACAGATGGCAATTGTGCTGAATGAATATGGCTCAATTGAAGGGATTGCCACGCCGATTGATATTCTTGAAGCGATTGCCGGTGAATTTCCAGATGAAGATGAGCTGCAAGTGGCAGCAGAAAGTCTGGATGATGGCAGCCTGATTCTGGACGGTTCCACCGATATTCGTCACGTTTCCTTGCTGCTGGATCGTGATCTGGTCAATGAAACTGAAGAATATTCGACCTTATCTGGCTATGTGTTATTCCATATGGCACGTTTACCGCACAGCGGTGAAAAGTTTGAAGCAGACGGGCATATCTTTGAGGTGGTGACCATGGACGGTCATAAGATTGATAAAGTGCATATCATTCCGCAGCTTCCTGCGCAGGACTAAATTATAGTCAGCGTTGGGTTGGTAAAGTTTGCTAAAATAGCCCGCATTGTCGGGCTATTTTTATGGAACTGAAATGTCAGAAGCATGTCCATGCGGACAAGGTGAATATCATAGCTGCTGTCAGCTCTTACATACTGGACAACAGGTCGCAGAGACTGCGCAGCAACTGATGCGTTCCCGTTATAGTGCCTTTGCCAAGCATGAAATCGATTACATCAAAACCACGACTGCGCTGGGTCAGCAGCAGGCACTGGATTTGCAAGCCATTAGCGATTGGAGCAAAGCCAATCAGTGGTTAAAGCTTGAGATTATTCAAGCCAATGAAAAATTAGATAAAAATCATGCCTTAGTCGAGTTTAAGGCGTATTTTCATGCTGGCAAGCAGGCACACGTGCATCATGAAGCTTCGCATTTTGTAAAATTTGAAGGCCACTGGTATTTTCTGGACCCGACCACGGAGCAGAAACTCAGCATGAAACAGGTTTGCATTTGTGGCTCGGGGAAAAAATTTAAGCAATGTTGTGCGGGATTTTTATAACTTTCACATAGATTTAGCTTAGAATAAGCGCCATCTCAAAGCCTCAGGTGGAAGCAGGGCGATGTTACTGACCGTCATCTATATTATTGCAATTACCGCTGAAGCGATGACCGGGGCACTGTCCGCTGGCCGGCGCAGCATGGACTGGTTTGGTGTCATGATCATTGCCTGTGTTACGGCATTGGGTGGTGGTTCGGTCCGTGATGTTCTGCTGGGACATTATCCTTTAACCTGGGTCAAACACCCCGAATATCTGGTGCTGACCTGTTGCGCTGCTTTCGTCACCATCCTGATTGCAAAATGGATGCGCCAGTTACGTAATGTCTTCCTGGTACTGGATGCCTTGGGTCTGATTGGTTTTACCATTATTGGCTGCCAGATTGCTCTGGAAATGGGACATGGTTTTGTGGTGAGTGCCGTTGCAGGTGTCTTGACCGGTGTATCCGGCGGGATCTTGCGTGACATCCTATGTAATGATGTACCTTTGGTTTTCCGTCGTGAACTGTATGCCAGTATTGCTTTTGTTTCAGTGATCTTTTACTGGCTCTGTAGCCATTACGGCTTGTCGCAGGACCTGACCATTCTTTCCACCCTGATTTTCGGCTTTAGCTTGCGTTTGATCGCCATCTATTTTGGACTGGAAATGCCAAAATTCATTTATAAAGAAGATGATGAACACTCGGCATCTTCCAAAGACGAATCCTGATTTGTAATCGTCATGAATGCGACTATAAAAAATAGCCGCATTCAGCTTAATTCATAGTATAAAAAATACAAAGCAGCCTACCTGTTGAGAAAGCAGCATCTCCCGTTCCACCTGATCAGAGATTTTTGTTATGGATTTAGTTTCTCGCATACAACGCTTACCGATTGGTCGGTTTCATTACACCTTGCTGGTGGTGATTGGACTCGGTTGGATGTTTGATGCCATGGATACCGGATTGATTTCCTTTATTCTGGCAAAAATGGCTGAAGACTGGCAGATGACTGCGGATCAAAAAAGCTGGGTAGTGTCGATTGGTTTTGTTGGTATGGCAATCGGTGCAATCTGTTCAGGTGGTCTGGCAGACCGTTTCGGCCGTAAAACCGTATTCGCTGTGACACTGGTGATTTATAGCTTGGCTACAGCGGCCTGCGCTTTTGCACCGAATTTGACCTGGTTGTTGGTGTTTCGTTTTATCGTCGGTTTAGGTCTGGGTGGACAGTTACCCGTGGCAGTGACGCTGGTCAGTGAATATATTCCTGCGCATGTGCGTGGCCGTTTTATCGTATTGCTGGAAAGCTTCTGGGGACTGGGCTGGTTGGTTGCGGCTCTGGTATCGCGCTTTGTCATTCCGGATTTTGGCTGGCAAACCGCTTTCCTGATCGGTGGTCTGCCTGCGCTATATGCGATTGTGATCTGGAAAATGGTGCCGGAATCTATTCCATTTCTGATTAACCGTGGCCGTGTAGAAGAAGCTTCGGCACTGGTGAAAAAGATTGAGCGTCAATGCGGCGTTGAAGTTTATGAAATCTTTGAAGTGAAGCCGGTCGCAGAGAAACAGTATATTTCATTTACCCAGTTGTGGTCGGGTATCTTTGCGCGTCGTACCCTCATGCTGTGGCTGATCTGGTTCGGTATTATATTTTCTTATTATGGCATCTTTACCTGGTTGCCAAGTTTGCTGGTCAAAGAAGGCTATAGCATCGTCCAGTCCTTTGAATACGTGCTGATTATGATTTTAGCGCAGTTGCCCGGTTATCTGGTGGCAGCATGGCTGGTCGAAAAGCTCGGTCGTAAACCGACCTTGGCAGGTTTCATCGGCATGTGTGCCATCTCGGCATATTTCTTTGGCCAGTCGGGCAGTGTCACCGAAATTGTGATCTGGGGCTGTCTGATGTCCTTCTTTAATCTGGGTGCCTGGGGCGTGCTTTATACCTATACACCAGAACAATATCCAACCAATATCCGTGCTTTTGGTTCAGGCTGGGCTGGCGCAGTAGGCCGAATTGGGGGCATCGCAGCACCTTTTGCTGTCACCCATCTGATGGGCATGCCAAATGGTTTCAGTTATGTCTTCACCATGTTTACTGCGGTTCTGGTTGCCGTTGCAATCGTGATTCTGGTTTTGGGTGAAGAAACCAAAGGCAAGACCCTTGAGTCGATGGGCTTATAAACTTGATGAATTTTTAGTTGCTTAGGGTCTATAAAGTGGATATTTTTAGGCCATAAGACACAAATTGTCGCGCTGAGGCATTTGATGCTCTTGTGTCATCCCCAGCCGCGACATAGCATAAGAAACATTGATACAAAAACGAATTATTTAGGACTATAGGTTGTTATGACAAGCCTTGCGCATCATGCGACAGAAAACCGCTCCGTAGCAGAATTTACCGAACAAGCTTATCTGAATTACGCCATGTACGTGATTATGGATCGGGCATTACCGCACATCAGTGATGGCCTGAAACCGGTACAGCGCCGTATTGTCTATGCCATGAGTGAGCTGGGCCTGAAATGGACCAGCAAACCAAAGAAATCTGCACGTACCGTCGGTGACGTACTGGGTAAATATCATCCGCATGGTGACTTGGCCTGTTATGAAGCCATGGTGCTGATGGCACAGCCGTTTAGCTATCGTTATCCGTTTATTGAAGGACAGGGCAACTGGGGCTCACCCGATGATCCGAAGTCTTTTGCCGCAATGCGTTATACCGAAGCCAAACTGTCTCAGTACAGTGAACTGTTACTGTCTGAACTGGGTCAGGGTACCTGTGACTGGCAGGACAACTTTGACGGTTCGATGAAAGAGCCGGTGAACTTGCCGGCACGTGTACCGAATATTCTCTTAAATGGTACAACGGGAATCGCCGTCGGTATGGCCACCGACATTCCGCCGCATAACCTGCGTGAAGTGATTAAAGGCACCATTGCCCTGATTCGTAACCCGAATCTGACCGATGAAAAAATCTCAGAATATATTCCTGCGCCGGACTTGCCGACCAAAGCAGAAATTATTACCCCACCTGCTGAACTGTTAAAAATTCAGGTCACAGGTCGTGGTAGTTATCGTATGCGCGCGGTCTATACCGTCGATAAAAATGAAATTGTGATTACCGAACTGCCATATCAGGTCTCAGGCTCCAAAATCATCACCCAGATTGCCGATCAGATGCAGGCCAAAAAACTGCCATTGGTCAGCGATGTGCGGGATGAGTCGGATCATGCCAATCCAACCCGTTTGGTGATTGTTCTGCGTTCCAACCGCATTGATGCCGAATCGGTGATGAGTCACTTGTTTGCTACGACCGATCTGGAATCCAGCTACCGCGTCAACATGAATATGATTGGTGCTGATGGCCGTCCACAGGTGAAATCGATTCGTCGCATTTTACTGGAATGGATCGAGATCCGTAAAACCACGGTGACCCGTCGTCTGCAATATCATCTGAACAAAATCGAAAAACGCCTGCATATTCTGGGGGGGCTGATCATTGCCTACTTGAGTATCGATGAAGTGATTCAGATTATTCGTGAACAAGATCAGCCCAAGCCCGTGTTAATGGAACGCTTTGGCATTGATGAGATTCAGGCCGAAGCCATTCTGGAGCTAAAATTGCGTCATTTGGCCAAGCTTGAAGAAATGGAAATGCGCCGTGAGCAGGACGAGCTGGAAGCGAAGGCTGCGGTGATTCGTGAACAGCTGGCCAATCCGGAATCTTTAAAAGCGCTGATCATCAATGAACTGAAAGATGATGCCAAGAAATTTGGCGATGATCGCCGTTCGCCACTGGTGCAACGTGCCGAAGCTGCTGCGATTAATGAAAATGAGATGCTGCCAGCCGATCCTGTGACTGTGATTTTGTCAGAAGCCGGCTGGATTCGCTGTGCCAAAGGCCATGATGTTGACGCTGAAAATCTGAATTTCCGTGCCGGTGATCAATATCTCAGTCATGCACAGGGCAAATCCAATCAGCGTGTCTATGTATTGGATGAATCGGGACGTAGTTATGCCTTGCCAATCAATAACCTGCCGTCGGCGCGTGGTCTGGGTGAACCTTTAAGTTCAAAATTATCACCTGTCAGCGGCATCGGTTTTAAACAGGTCTTTGTTGCAGAGGATGAGACGGAAGTCCTGGCGCTGAGTGACAAGGGTTATGGTTTTAAAACGCAGGCCAAACAGCTGGATACCAATGCCAAAGCAGGGAAGGCCTTCCTGAACTTATCCGATGGGGCGCAAGTCATGAGCCTGCAGCCACTTGAAGATGCCACGCATGTTGCACTGCTCAGTTCAGCAGGACGCCTGTTGATTGTCGATTTAGCAGAATTGCCTGTATTGAACAAAGGTAAAGGAAATAAATTGATACAACTTGAAGGTGGTGATCAAATTTTGTCCATGACAATATTGAAGCTTGATGAAATAATTCAAGTGCTTGCAGGACAACAGCAGTTAAAATTAAAAGGGGATGATTTGCAGAAATATATCGGCAAGCGCGGTGCAAAAGGACAGCTTTTACCACGCGGATATCAAAAAGCAAATAAACTGTTGATTCAAAGATAAGACTAGCATCCATCCTGTAAAATACGTTATATATGAACAACGATTCAACAAGATGGATGCAATATTGCACATATACAAGTCTAAAAATGGCGTGTGATATTGAAAAAAACAGTTGAAAACACTAAGGATTATGATTGGAGAGATGGGCATTATGGAAAAAATTTGGTTGGCTGAATACCAAAAGACAGGGATTCCGGAAACAGTAGAATTACCGGCAGAGCATACTTCTCTAGTCGATGTTTTTGAACGTAATTTCCAAAAATTTGGTTCGCGTGATGCCTTTATCTTTATGGATAAGGCCATGACTTTCAATGATCTGGAAGAGGCGAGCCGTAAGTTTGCAACGTATTTACAAAGCTTGGGGTTGGCAAAAGGTTCACGTGTGGCGGTGATGATGCCAAACGTTCTTCAGTATCCGGTCGTGGCACTTGGGGTTTTCCGCGCAGGGTTGGTACTGGTCAACGTCAATCCACTTTATACTTCGCGTGAACTTGAGCATCAACTTAATGACTCAGGTTCTGAAGTCCTGGTGATTATTGAGAACTTTGCCTCTGTTTACCAAGCGATTCTGGGTAAAACCCCGGTAAAACATGTGGTTATTGCTTCTGTAGGCGATATGCTGGGTGCTTTGAAAGGAACTCTGGTGAACTTTGTCTTGCGTTCTGTGCGTAAGCAGATTCCAGCTTGGGACATTCCAGGCCACGTGAAATTCAATACGGCATTAAATAAAATTAGCCCGAGCAATTACAAACGTCCTGAGTTGAGCCTGAGCGATACCGCGGTTCTACAATATACTGGTGGTACTACCGGCGTATCGAAAGGGGCTGAACTGACACATCGTAACCTGGTTGCGAACATGTTGCAGTGTGACGGGATCTTCCAGAGTAAGTTTGGTGCACAAGATGGCCAGCCAGATGACCGTATTTTCTGTGCCTTGCCGCTTTATCATATCTTTGCATTCATGGTGTGCGCACTTTATGGCATGTATAAAGGTCAGGCCAACGTCCTGATTCCGAATCCGCGTGATCTTCCTGCGGTGATGAAGGAACTACGTAAATACCAGCCGACTTTCTTCCCGGCAGTGAATACACTATTCAATGCGCTGGTGAACAATGAAGAGTTCAAACAGCTTGATCATAGCAAATTGAAAATGGCGATGGGCGGCGGTATGGCGGTACTTCCTTCTACAGCAGCAGCGTGGAAAAAGCTCACTGGAACCAATATTGTTGAAGGTTATGGCTTGTCTGAAACCTCTCCGGTTGCAACGGCAAACCCGCCTGCTTCTGAAGAATTCAGTGGCACCATCGGTATTCCATTGCCATTAACTGAAGTGGCGATTCTGGATGATGACGGCAATGAAGTTGCACTGGGTGAGCAAGGTGAAATTTCAATCCGTGGTCCTCAGGTCATGAAAGGCTACTGGAACCGCCCAGACGAAACTGAAAAAGTCATGGTTAATGGCTTCTTCCGTACTGGTGATATCGGTGTCATGGATTCACGTGGTTATGTGAAAATCGTAGACCGTAAAAAAGACATGATTTTAGTGTCTGGTTTTAACGTGTATCCATCTGAGATTGAAGAAGTTGTTGCAACCCATCCAAAAGTACTGGAAGTGGCTGCGATTGGTGTGCCAGATGAAAAATCTGGTGAAGTACCGAAACTGTTTGTTGTGAAAAAAGATCCGTCTTTGACCACAGAAGAAGTCTTGGCCTTCGCTAAAGAAAATCTGACCGGTTATAAACGTCCACGCTATGTGGAGTTTATGGACGAATTACCGAAATCGAACGTGGGTAAAATCCTGCGTAAAGATTTACGTAAAACAGCTTAAACTCGATATTAAAAAAAGCGCCTGATGGCGCTTTTTTTATTTGCAGGTTTTTATTTTTTCATGAGCCAGCGGTCAAAATAAGGACGTCCTACACCGACTACTCCCAGAAAAATAAACATGGTGCCAAATTGGCGGGTAAATCCTGTCTGGTTAAAGTTGCCATAACTCAGAATATTGTCGACCACACAATAGACCAAAATGGCTACCACCCAGTGCCAGATTGGCATGCGCTTGATGCCGACGGCATAAAAGGCAATCCATAAAATGGCAAAGCTAAAGATCGGCGACCAGATATTCATATTGGCACAAATCACGGCCATCAAAAAAGCCACAATCGGCAGCACGATTTTTAATACGCGATCCACTTGACGTTGATGCTGGCGCTGTTTATCAAGGACATCGAACATTTCATTTTGCTCAGGCGCGACCATAGTGAATCCTTCTTAAGTAATAAAAAACACTCTATTTAACCTGAGTTCGACATAAAAAATAAATAAAAAAAAGCCTTAGCATCTGTAATATCTTGGTTACGAAGACAAAACATTTCAGAGCAAGGCTTTTTCATGGACTATATTACCGAATTATTTTGTATC
>NZ_VPAV01000027.1:0-27303 GCF_013418995.1 Acinetobacter sp. YH12106 | reverse complement strand
ACAATAGCAAGAGTGAACCACCTGATCCCTTCCCGAACTCAGAAGTGAAACCTCTTTGCGCTGATGGTAGTGTGGGGTTACCCATGTGAGAGTAAGTCATCGCCAGCTCATTATTCGAAACACCCCCTGCATAAGCAGGGGGTGTTTTTTTGTGCGCGGAATTTATAGCAAAATTAAAAAGTAAAAATAATATTCTGAATTTACTCAAAATACCCCTTAGCGGAATCGTTAATGGGTATTTTTTGTTCTTGTAAATCAAATATTTGAGAATTATTAATTTGGGAAATATAAGAATTTGAAAGCCAGTTCGTATGTTTTTTGGTAAAACTGTGTTATAAAAATTAAAACGGCATAAAAATTGCTTATAGAACAAGATTTTTAATTAAGGGGGTTATAATGAGATTATCAGTGGGCTTAAAAATTGCGAACTCGCTGTCATTAACTCCACAATTGCAGCAAGCAATTCGGCTATTACAATTATCGAGTCTGGAACTGGAACAAGAAGTTCAACTGCAACTTGATAGTAACCCTCTATTAGAAAAAGTTGAAGAACAGATTACCCTTGAACGCTTATCGACACTTGAATCAAATAATGAACACAAAGATCTAACTAATGAACTCAATGTGGATCACCTTCCCGATGACCTACCTGTAGATACCGATTGGGATGATGTCTATACTCATCAACCTACCAGCTTAGGTGCGGCTGAATTCGAAGAGCGCGAAGACAATCGTCAAGGGCATCAGAGCTTACAGGAATATATGCTTGAGCAAATTAACCTGTTAAATTTTTCACAGGTTGATAAATTAATCGCTTATTGCATTGTCGATTCCCTGGATGACAAAGGCTTTTTAGATGCTGAGCTGACTGAAATTACTGCATCGGTACAACATCTTCTATCCTTGATGGGGAGTGAGGAGGAAATTGAAGATGATGAAGTTGCGGTCGTATTAAAGCATATTCAGCGTTTAGATCCGGTGGGTGTAGGGTCTAGAAGTTTGGCAGAATGTCTGTTGGTTCAGCTTGATCATTTACCTGCCTCAACGCCTTGCCGAAATGATGCAATCAAGCTTCTACAACATTATGAATTACTGATTAGTAATGAACTGCCAAAATTAATTAAACAAACCGGGCTAAATCCAGAGCAGTTACGCTGTGCGGTAGAT
The DNA here is from genome assembly GCF_013418995.1 of Acinetobacter sp. YH12106. NCBI lineage: Bacteria > Pseudomonadati > Pseudomonadota > Gammaproteobacteria > Moraxellales > Moraxellaceae > Acinetobacter > Acinetobacter sp. YH12106. Next base: position 26,136 of record NZ_VPAV01000027.1, on the reverse strand, counting down.
TTATTAAAAACTCTGAAACCTCACCCGGGCTTGGAATTTGAAAATAAAGAATCGGATTATCAGGTGCCAGATGTTGTGGTCATGAAAAAGAATAACGCTTGGCATGTCAATTTAAATCCGGATGTACTGCCAAAATTACGCGTCAATCCTTTCTATGCCAAAATGATTCGTCGTGCAGATCAAAGTGACGATAATCAATATTTACGTAACCAGATGCTAGAAGCAAAAAATTTCATTAAAAGCGTTGATGAGCGGCATAAAACATTATTAAAAGTGGCAACCTGTATTGTCGAACATCAGAAAATGTTCTTGGAAATTGGCGCTGAAGGGATGAAACCTTTGGTTTTAAGAGATATTGCCGAAGAAGTAGAATTGCATGAATCGACCGTATCTCGTGTGACCACCAATAAATATATGCTGACGCCGCGCGGCTTATTTGAATTAAAATATTTCTTCTCGAGTCATGTGGGCACGACTTCAGGTGGTGAAGCATCTTCTACTGCTATTCGTGCCAAAATCAAAAAACTGATTTCCGAAGAAAATGCCCGTAAGCCTCTGTCTGATAATGCAATTGCTAATATGTTAAAAGATGAGGGCATTGATGTGGCACGACGTACAGTGGCGAAATATCGTGAATCGTTACATATTCCTTCATCTTCTGAACGAAAAGTCTTGATCTAAAATTTGAAATCTGGCTATTCTAGAGATTCATTATGACAACATAATGAATCTTTTTTTCTTTTGAGGATCAGTAAAAGTGATTTGATTCAGGACTTAAAATACGGATATTTTATTTATAAGTTACTGTATTTAAATTATTTTATATTGTGACTCTTCTAATCCTAACGAAGGTGAGGGATAGAACTATGCAAATAACAATTCGTGGACATCATTTATCGATTACGCCAGCTATTGAAGAAAGTATAAAAACCAAGTTTTCACAGATGACGAAGCACCTGGATCAGGTGAATAGTATGCAAGTGAAACTCTCTAAAGATCATCAAATTGATAAACGCTCCAGAAAAGGCAGTAGTAATCATATCGCAGAAGCGATTATCCGATTGCCGGGCATCGAGTTTTTTGCCCATGCCACAGCAGATGATATGTATACTTCCATTAAACTTCTGACAGAAAAATTAAAACGCCAGATCGATCGATATCGGGAAATGCATTTACAGCAGCATGCTTTGGCTTTGTAAAGGACAAATGATGAAAAAGAGGTTTTAAAAGCCTCTTTTTTTTATATATATAATGTATGGATCCATGAATTATTTTTGCTATTTATAGTAAAATGGCTCGTTTTACACCCTTAGTCCTATAAGAGGTCTTGTGATGAATAATGAACAGCTCGCTGAAATTTTAGAAGCCGCTTTTCCCGAGGCGGATGTTGCTGTGAGTGGTCAGGGCGGAAAATTTGATCTCCGTATTGTGGATGATCAATTTGAAGGTAAGCGTCCAGTTGCACGTCAACAAGCTGTTTATGCTCCTCTCAATGCCCATATTGCCAGTGGTGCAGTTCACGCAGTGACAATTCGAGCAATGACAAAAGAAGAATGGCGCAAAGCAAGCTTATTTGGAGCTTAATAAATTAATGGATAAATTTTTAATTCAGGGCGGTATCAAGCTCGAAGGTGAAGTGCGTATTTCTGGTGCTAAGAATGCCGCGCTTCCATTATTAGCAGCAATGATTCTTGCCGATACGCCAATTACGCTCAAAAATGTTCCTGATCTGAAAGATGTGAATACATTGGTGAAGCTGATTGCCGGTCTTGGGATCACCATGACTTATGAAGGCGATACCGTTACTGCGGATACCTCGACATTAGATAACCAGTTTGCACCATATGAGCTCGTGAAAACCATGCGTGCTTCTATTTTAGTGCTTGGTCCTTTATTGGCGCGCTATGGTAGTGCAAAAGTGTCTTTGCCGGGTGGCTGTGCAATTGGTTCACGTCCTGTTGATCAGCATTTAAAAGCGTTGGAAGCTTTGGGTGCAGAAATTGAAGTTGAAGCAGGCTATGTGCATGCCAAAGTCGATGGCCGTCTTAAAGGTGGCGAAGTCGTTTTCGATATGGTGACTGTCGGTGGTACAGAAAATATTCTGATGGCTGCAGTCTTGGCCGATGGTGTGACCACAATTCGCAATGCAGCACGTGAGCCTGAAATCACTGATCTTGCGCAAATGCTGATCAAGATGGGGGCCAAAATTGAAGGTTTGGATACCGATACGTTAATCGTGACTGGTGTTGAAAGTCTGCATGGCTGTGAATATGCAGTGGTGGCTGACCGGATTGAAACGGGTTCATATCTGGCGGCGGCTGCAATCACAGGTGGTCGTATCAAAACCACACACACCGATCCATCTCTCATGGAAGCTGTGCTGGATAAATTTGAAGAAATGGGCGCAGAAGTCACTCGTGGCGACGACTGGATTGAGTTAGATATGCTGGGTAAACGTCCGAAAGCCGTGAGCTTCCAGACCTTGCCACATCCAGAATTTCCAACCGATATGCAAGCCCAGATCATGGCTGTAAATGCCATTGCTGCAGGCTTTGCGACAATTTCAGAAACGATTTTTGAAAACCGTTTTATGCATGTTCCTGAGTTGGCCCGTATGGGGGCAAACATTCAGGTCGAAGGTAATGATGCTGTCGTAACTGGGGTAGAAAAACTTTCTGCCGCACCCGTAATGGCAACAGATTTACGTGCTTCTTTCTCTTTGGTACTGGCAGCACTTGCCGCTGAAGGTGAAACACTGATTGACCGTATTTATCACATTGACCGCGGTTATGAAAATGTAGAAGCAAAGTTACAAAGTTTAGGTGCCCAAATTAAGCGAGTAAATTAATGAGCGATATGAGAAACGATGATCCAAACTTTGACGTAATGGGCAATTTTGATCATGGTTTAACTTTGGCATTAAGTAAGGGTCGTATCTTAAAAGAAACATTGCCACTGCTTGAAACAGCAGGGATTAATTTACTGGAAGATCCGGATAAATCACGTAAACTGATTTTCCCCACTACGCATAAACAAGTTCGTATTTTAATTTTACGTGCTTCTGATGTGCCGACTTATGTAGAAAATGGTGCAGCCGATATTGGTGTAGCGGGTAAAGATGTATTGATGGAACATGGTGCGCAAAACGTCTATGAACCATTAGACCTGAAAATTGCGGTTTGTAAATTGATGACAGCCGGTAAAGTCGGGATGCAGCGTCCTAAAGGTCGTTTGAAAATTGCGACCAAGTATGTGAATTTAACCCGGCAATACTATGCCAGCTTGGGCGAGCAAGTCGATGTGATCAAGCTGTATGGTTCAATGGAACTTGCACCATTGGTCGGTCTGGGCGATTACATTGTCGATGTGGTCGATACTGGTAATACCTTACGTGCCAATGGTTTAGAGCCACTTGAAGAAATCTGTAAAGTCTCTTCACGTTTAATCGTCAATAAAGCCAGCTTCAAACGTAAGCAAGCCTTGTTAAATCCGATTCTGGCTCAGCTTGAAAAAGCAGTGGAAGAACGCGAAAAGGCAAAACAGGCTTAAAATTGATTGCTTAAGAAACCGCCCAATCTGGGCGGTTTCTTATTTCTCTGCATGTCAAATTCTATTTAAATCCTTTCATCAATTTTACCCAAAGCTATTTTCAATAAAACTCATAGAGCTAGAGCACTATGTCTGCCGACAAAAGCCTAGAAAACAGGTAAACTAAAGCCTTCGAATTCAAACCTGATGGGTAAATTGATGCGACGTTTATCGACCCAAGATCAAAACTTCAAGCAAGCATTTGCTGACTTGTTGGCTTTTGAGACTGTGAATGATCCTGAACTTTTAAAAACTGTAGATCAAATTATTGCTGATGTTCGTCAGCATGGTGATGCACATGTTCTTAAACTCACTCAACAGTTCGATCGACATCCGGCGCATCAATTTTCAGAGCTAGAACTGACACAAGAGCAGCTCAAAGCTGCCTTTGAAGGTTTAACCACAGAAGTTCGTGAAGCACTGGAATTAGCTGCAGCGCGTGTGCGTGAGTTTCACCAGGCCCAAAAACAAGATGGCTGGACTTATGTCGATGCTTTGGGGAATACGCTCGGTCAGAAAGTGACTCCACTGGATCGTGTCGGGATTTATGTGCCGGGTGGTCTGGCATCTTATCCATCCTCAGTACTGATGAATGCAGTGCCTGCACATGTGGCGGGTGTCCCTGAAATTATTATGGTGGTGCCTGCCCCGAATGGTGAACTCAATCCATTGGTATTGGCTGCTGCATATTTGGCTGGCGTAACACGTGTCTTTACGATTGGTGGTGCACAAGCCGTTGCAGCACTCGCATATGGTACAGAAACCGTACCACCTGTCGATAAAATTACTGGTCCAGGTAACCGGTTTGTGGCTGCAGCAAAACGTGCGGTGTTTGGTCAGGTCGGTATCGATATGATTGCAGGCCCTTCTGAGATTCTGGTCTATGCCGAAGGCGAGAATAACGCTGAATGGTTGGCGATGGACTTATTGTCACAGGCTGAACATGACACTGTGGCACAAGCCGTTTTCATTACACCTGATGAAGCACTTTTAGATGCTGTTGAAAAGTGGATTGAAAAACACTTAGAAGCATTACCGAAAGCAGATATTGCACGTACTTCAATTGAGAACCGCGGTGCTTTGGTATTGGTAAAAGACCGTGCTGAAGGTGCTGAGCTGATTAACCAAGTGGCGCCAGAACATCTCATGCTATGTTTAGATGAAGCACAAGAGATGGCAGAAGATATTCGCCATGCAGGCGCGATTTTCATGGGTCGTTACACCCCTGAAGCGATTGGTGATTATTGTGCCGGGCCAAACCATGTCTTGCCAACTTCAGGTACAGCACGTTTTTCATCACCGCTGGGGGTTTATGATTTCCAGAAGCGATCAAGCCTGATCATGTGTTCACAAGAGGGTGTTAAAACCTTGGCGAAAACAGCAGATATTTTGGCACAGCAGGAAAATCTGGATGCGCATGCGAGATCGGCGCGTTATCGTTACCAGTAATTAAAAATATAAAACCTCTCCCTAACTCTCTCCTACTAAGGAGAGGGGAAATATTATAAAGAATGAATATTCCTCTCTCTGAATGAGCTTTAAGCATTGTTTTAAAGTGAATGTAAGAGAGGTTAGGAGAGGGAACTTTGAGAATTTAAAAATGAATATCACCACAGAACAAATGCGTTTTTGGAGTCCTGACGTACGTGAATTAGAACCGTATACGCCGGGTGAACAGCCAAAAATCCAGAATATTTTAAAACTGAATACCAATGAAAATCCGTATCCGCCATCGCCTAAAGTGGTTGCGGCAGTGCAGCAGGTATTGGCCAATTCAGCTGACGTTTTGCGCCTTTATCCAGATCCAGACGCATCTGAACTTAAACAGGCGATTGCGAAACAGCAACATGTGCCTGTAGAGACGGTTTTTGTCGGGAATGGTTCGGATGAAGTTTTAGCGCACATTTTTAAAGCATTCTTTGTTCAAGAACAGCCATTGCTTTATCCAGACATCACCTATAGTTTCTATCCGGTATATAGTCAGTTCTTTGGGGTAAAAACCAAAATTTTACCACTCAATGATGACTTTGAAATTGTGGTAGATGATTATAAACAAGCCAATGGCGGCATTATCATCACTAATCCGAATGCGCCAACCAGTATTGATCTTGGTTTGGTTGCGATTGAAGAAATTCTGCAAGCCAATCCAGATTCAGTGGTGGTGATTGATGAAGCCTATGTCGACTTTGGCGCTGAATCGGCAGTCAAGCTGGTTGAGAAATACGAAAACTTAGTGGTATGTCAAACTACATCGAAGTCGCGTTCTCTTGCAGGATTACGTGTGGGTTTTGCCATTGCTCAGCCACATTTAATTGCAGCACTTGAAGCAGTCAAAAATAGTTTCAACTCTTATCCGATGGATCGTTTTGCCATTGCGGCAGCGGTGGCTTCTTTTGAAGATCAGGAATACTTTGAAGCACAAAATCATAAAGTCATTGCCAGTCGTGAAAAGTTGGTAGCTCAGCTGAATGAGCTTGGTTTTAAGGTATTACCTTCGAGTGCAAACTTTATTTTTGCCACATTCGTATCTAAAGATGCAGGTGAGCTCGCGAGTGAGTTACGTGAGCGTGGTATTATCGTGCGTTATTTCAACAAACCTCGTATTAATCAATTCTTGCGTATTACGATTGGTACAGATGAGCAAAATCAGCGTTTAGTAGATACGCTAAAAAATGAGATTTTGTGTAATTAAAATCCTTTCTAGCCTCCCGTTTTAAAGGGAGGCATTCTCACCTTTATTAAAGGTGAGAAGCATTGCTGCGCAAGGGGGAGATTTGTAGTAAAAAGCGAATCTTAAAATTCACTTTTTATTTATTCAGGCTGATACCAGGTATTTAACAGATCAAGCATCGCTGAAACCTTATCAAAGCATTCTTGATATTCCGCATCACAATCTGAAGAAATGGTAATACCACCACCGGCCCATAAAGAAATATCTTCCTGATACTTTTGAATCGAGCGAATCAGAATATTCCAGGAGCCAGTGCCATCGAAATTGAAATAGCCCATAGAACCACAGTAAGCACCACGTGGTGTACCCTCAAGTTCTTCAATAATCTGCATGGCCCGAATTTTGGGTGCGCCTGTAATTGAGCCACCTGGAAGAGCAGACATGAGTACTTCAAAAGGATTGATATTTGCTTTTAAAGTCGCTTCAACTTCACTGACCATATGATGAACTTGATTGAAGCTTTCAATACTAAATAATTTCGGTGTTTTGACCGAGCCTGTTTCGGCATAAACACTTAAATCATTACGTAATAAATCCACAATCATGACATTTTCTGCCTGATCTTTTTCTGAGGCTTTTAGGGTCTGTCTGGATTGTTCATCGAGCACTGGATCAGTAAAACGGGGCATTGTGCCTTTAATCGGTTTGGTAATAATTTTTCGCTTCGTTTCAAAATCAATGAACAACTCGGGTGAGCAGCTTAATAATTCAAAATCACCAATACGCAAATAACCCGCATAAGGCGCTTCGGTTAATGTCCAGAAGGCTTGGGCGGTTGCTAAGAGGGAACCTTGTGCGCGACCATTAAATTCTTGTGTCAGATTAATCTGATAGCAGTCACCTGCAATAATATAATCCTGAATTTTCTGAAATGCCTTGCTGTAGACCGTTTTGGTCCAGCGTGAAGTACAAGGGCTTATTAACTGAAACGTCGGACGAATTTTATTTTGATTAAGTAAGTTCTGAATATAATCGAAGATCTGCTCTGCCTCTGGATCATCACTATAGAACATCCATCCCTCAGAGCTTGGTTTAATATAGGAAGAAAATTGACCAATAAATAAACCAGGTTGAGAGCGGTCCGGATACTGAATATATTGCTGAGCCGCATAATCATAGCCAACAAAACCGACATAACCTCCATGAAATCCAGTCTTGTGAGGATTTCTTAATGCATCAATTTCTAAACTAAACTCAGATAATCTGAGTTGATATTGTTCAATTCCCACTCTTTGAAACGACTGAATATGTGATTGCTGCACAATAAAATATTCTTGAGCACAGCAGGCAATAAAAGGCTGACCATTATTATTTAAATACACCAGATGCCCCAATGTCTTTAATGCGGATAATACATCTGCAACCAGAGGTGATTTAAATTTTAAGGGGCGATGATAGAGAGCTTCGGTCATTCAGTTAAGCAGAGTTCAATATGACTCGCTATTTTATATCAAGAAGACAGGAAAATATTTTTAAATCATCAAATACCGTTTATCGGTAAGCGACAGATTGCGACCAACAACAGTTGATCAAAAACTGACTCAAGGCTAATTTAAGTGGGCTAGCAAATTACTCAAGGAAAGATGCTTAAGCTGTCAGAAAATAAAAAATACAGCCTAAACACTGAGTAATTCACAACCAAAAAAAATAGTACTCTTGGGAGAGTAAACAATGAAAAAATTCACAAAATTAGTTCTTGCAACTTCAGTTGCATTTAGTGCCAATGCGATGGCGATGCAGGCAATGGATGATGCATCTCTAAGCGAAACAACGGGTCAAGATGGTATTAACATTGGTATTGGTATTTCCAAAGTTGAAATTGCAAAAATGTATATTCATGATAATGATGGTTTAGCTGATGGCTCAACTTATGGTTATACACCACTTAATTTCAGTAACCCTCAGGCACCAGTTGCGGGTACTGCTGTAAGTAAAGCTGTTAATGGTGGTCCTAATAGCGGAGCTGCTGGTGCATTGGCTATTGATGGTATTACTATTACTGCGAATTATGATGCACTTCTATCATCTCGTAATTTGATGGATTTGAAAATTGACAGTGATGGTAGTTCAGATGGTGCATTCCTTAACATTGCTGCTGCAGTTTCAGGTCTTGATATTGATATTGGCGAGATCAGCGTTGCAAGATCAGGTGATGTGAATGCAACAGGCATTCGTCGCGGAGTGGCTGACGGTTCTGAAAAGGCAATCTTAAGTGGCTTAAGAATTAAGACAGGTCAAATGGCTGCTAACATTCAATTAGGTTCTTCACCTCAAGGTGCAATGATTTTACTTGATACAACAATGGTTGGTGGTTTAACGATTGAAGATCTAGGTATTTTGGATAACGCAGGTGGTGGTCAAGTGACTTTGGGCAAAATCCAGGTGGCTGATGCAAACAGTACAGATTTAGCGATCGAAGCAAAAATTTCTGTGACTACAGATGGTTTAGAAATTACCAGTGTTAAAGATGCGAACTTTGCAGGTACAGATATTTATATCCAAGGTGTTCACTTAGGTGCGGCAGCTCCGTCTTATGCTAACGTTACGCGTGGTACAAATGTAGGTGGATCTATCGGTGATGTAGAAATTCAAGGGATGAAAACCTCCTACGGTAATAAATCTACAGGCTATATTCCTGGATCAATTATTACTGTTTCAGGTCGTTAATATTCTATAAAAAAGCGCGTGTTGACACGCGCTTTTTTTATGACTGAAGCATTTATCCAAAAAATAAAAAAAATGCTGTATTTTTTTGAAAAAGAAGGTATCTTTCTAGTTACAGGGAAGTAGAGTGAATACTCTATAAAAAGAAAAATAGGCACATCATGCCCATATAAGAAAAGTTAATAATTATGTTAGAGATCGCGTTGGGCTCGGCATTGATGTATTACGCTGCCAAAGAAGCTCTGGATATCAAAAAACAGCCCTTGGGTGCTGTTCACTATACTGAAGTTCTCGACTCAAGAAATGATTCCTTTGTACGCATGCACCGTGAAGCTGTGCAGGTTAAACCGGCAATTCTGGATCAATTTCAGGGCATTGTACGTCAGGCTTATGATTATAGTTGTGGCTCGGCAGCGTTGACCACCTTGCTTAATGGATATATCGGTACGCAGCTAGACGAACAGCAAGTCATGAACGGACTGATGAAATTCGGTGAAACTGACAAAATTATTGAACGCCGCAGTTTCTCTCTGCTTGATATGAAGCGTTTTGTCTCAGCTTTGGGGCTAGAAAGTGGAGGCTATCGAGGGGAATTCAAAGATTTAGTCCAGCAAAATCAGCCTGCCATCGTTCCGATTTCTTATGCCGGATTCAAACATTTCGTGGTATATAAAGGCTATAAAAATGGGCGGGTGTATGTTGCAGATCCCGCACTTGGTAACATCAGTTTCGACGAGCAGCGTTTTCAGGATGTCTGGGAAAATAACACACTATTCTTAATTAATGTGCCCGAGCAATATCGTAAAAACTTCCTGGCCTTAAAAGAAGCAGACATGCGTCATGTAGAAGATGCCACGATTAATCGTTATGCCCTGGTTGATATGCAGTATCCACAATTCTATATGGATAAAATTGCCGACAAAGCTTCCACGATCCGTATGGACCGCAACCGTAATACAGAATCAGAAAAATTTGGAGAATATCAATATAATTTCCTGAGATTGTATTACAAGAATAAATAAAATGAAAAATAGTAATAAAAATTAAAATGGTGAAATGGATATGAACAGTAAATGGATGAACAAGACGTTCTTGGCACTGAGCATTCAAATGGTTATGGGCGTTGCATTTGCTGCAGAAGAGCCGACACTGGGTGAATACGAAACGGTTGATGAGGAAGTTATTGTTGAAACTGCTGTACCTGTACAGGCCCAGACTGAGCAAGTGGAAACACAGGCTGCACAAGAGCCGGAACTCGGTGGATATGAAACAGCTGAAGAAGCAGTGAGTGAAACTGCCGCACCGGTAGAGGCTCAGACTAAACAAGTAGCAGATGCATCCCAAGCTTTACAGAAACAGGAAGGTGATGCTACCCAAGCAGCTAATCTGGAAGAAGTATTTACTTCAAATGAACGTCAGTACTCACTCATTAAAAAAGGTGATATTTCATCATATTACGATATCGATTATACCTACTATCGTGACACTCAACTTGATATCGAAATGGCTCAGGGTCAACTATATCAACTTCGTGTACAAGAGAATGCCACGCATAGTTTGACAAATACTTTCACATTCCAATATGGGGTAAAAGATAACCTGACCTTAACTGCATCCTTGCCTTTAGTGGCCAAGACCGACTTGTTAAAAGACACCTCGACTGCCGGACTAGGTGATATCAGTGTTGGGGCACGCTGGGAACCATTTCCATTAAAAGCTGGCCGTTTACCTTTAATTTTATTTGGTAATTTATCAACAAAAACGGGTGACAGTCCTTATGAAATCAATGCAGCGACAGATCTGGCAGCAGGGAAGGGCTATTACTCAGCAGGAGTGGGTGCCAGTACACGTAAATACATCGATCCGGTCGTGCTGTTTGCCTCCGTTTCTGCAAACTATGGTTTTAAAGAATCAGGCCTGAACCAGCGTCGTGGTAGACGGGGGATTGAGGAGTTCGAACCGGGGATTAGTGGAGGCTTTGCCTTTGGTTTTGCATATTCATTTAACTATGACGTTTCGATGACCATGTCCTATCAGCAAAGCTTTAACACCGGTGCTGAATTTAAATATGACACGGGTGAAAGCTATTCTGCTGCGGATCAGACCAGTTCTACCTTTGCAATTTCCTTAGGTGTACGAGTCTCTCCAGAAACCATTGTTAATGGTACCGTTGGCTTAGGGCTGACCGAAGATGCACCGGATGTTTCGTTGGGATTGTCATTCCCGCTTGATATTTTAGGTTTTGGTAAAAAAATCAGTTAATAGGGGTGTCGTATGAAAAACATTCGACTTAGCCCGTTATTAACAGGAATTATTCTTGCGGGCTGTTCAAGTTATACCTTTGCACAATTGGGAACCAACCTTTCGGTTGATTTACGTGCATTGTCCATGGGGAATGCAGTTACGGCGGATCCCCCGGGAGTCAATGCCATTCACTTTAACCCGGCTGCTCTAACTAAAATTGATGGTTTGCAAACCGAACAGCAAATCATTGTGGCTAATTTTGATATCCAGCGTGAGTTTTCAGTACCCGCCGGATATAACGTATTTGGCTATTCTGATGATCCTATCGTCTGTAATGACGGTCCTGAAGTTTCATCTGATTTGTGTACCGATTTTAAAGGCCCGGTCAAAGGCGATGTGGAATATGTCAGCCTTTATGTCCCTTTTCTGAAAAAAATGGTGGATTTAGGGGAAGGTCTTCCTTTGACTGCACCGACCATGGGGATCGCATACAATCCACCTGGTTCTAAAGCGACCTATGCGACTGCTGTTTATGCTCCTCTCATGGCTGGTTTTGGTCATGAAGATGGTAACCCGGCAAATTTTATGGGGCAGCAAGTTGCTTTGGAGCGGATTACTTACCTGTCTCCATCGATTGGTTATGAGGTCAATGACCAACTGTCCATTGGTGCTTCTGTCGGAATGTCCTATCAAGCCATTGGGATGAAAACAGATTTACGTTTCCCGAATGAGCTAATCGGGATGTTGCGTATGATCGATGAAGTTGTCTGTACACCATTTAAAGAAAACTCCGACATTATTACCGATATTCTGTTGCTGGGGATCTGTAATGCGGATGAGGGAATGAACCCATTTGGCAAGTTTGGTCAGATGCAACTGGAGCTTGAACAGAATTTAAGTCCAAGCTATAACCTCGGGATATTGTGGGAGCCACGCGAAGATTTCAGTTTTGGTATGGTCTACCAAAGTGCGGCAAAAATGCGCTTAAAAGGTAAATATCATATTGATAATGCCAAAGCACCACAGGAAATGATCAAGGGTTTAATGACTTCACCGACGGGTCAGATTCTGGCAGCAATTCTTGGGTTTCCTAATTATATTCCATCCAGTGAGTCTGGTTTGGTGTCGATGGATTTTGAATATCCAGCGCATTTTCAGGCAGGTATCAAATATAAAGTTATGCCAGATTTGCAGGTAAATTTTGATATTGGCTGGACAGACTACAAGGTTTGGGATGAGTTTAAGTTCGAGTTTGACCGTACCATTTCAGCCTTAAAAATTGCCAAAATCTTGTCTGCTAATGTCACTGATTCCACGTTGGCTTTGCCGATGGGATTCGAATCGCCGTGGAATTTCGGAATCGGGATGGAGTATTCCGCCACCGACCGTTTGAAACTTCGCGCAGGTTATGAGCCACGAACCAGCGCTATTCCAAAAAATAAGCGCAATACGATGGTTCCTATTAATGGTGCACAGCTATTTGGATTAGGTGTGGGTTATCGTTTTGATGCAGATACTGATTTGGATCTCTCGATTGGTTTCTTGCGCAGTAAAGATCAAATTCCAGCAAATACCAGTAGTTTAGCTAACCAGACCGGCGTGAATAACCTGTTATTAAACCCATATGCAGGTTTAAACGTGAAAACAGATACCAAGATTACCATTTTAGGTTTGAACTATCGCACTCGTTGGTAAGGAAGAAATGATCAAGACAGGGAACGTTGGATTGACAGCGGTACTGGCATTAAGTCTGGTATCCGTGTCTTTTTATACAAGCGCTAAAGAATTTATTACGATTATTGGTCCGGATGGACGACCATTAGTCGTACCCCGTAATAATGCAGAGAAAAAAACTGAGGACAAATCTCGATTGTCGAAAACAGCAGGAATTGCAGCAGTTCATTCCACACCTGTAAAGCAAGACTTAGAAAAAGTGCCCGTCGTAGAAAATGGACAAGTTAAACCTAAGCATGGCCATAATATGGTTGTACAACCAGTACAACCAGTACAACCAGTACAACCGCATATTGCACAAGCACAGATTGAGTCTACACCACAATTAATACCTGAATCTAAAGCTCCTCAAATTTCTGATGCTGAAACTGGATCTTCTGTTGCTACCATACAAAAAACGGGATTTAGCCAGGTTGAAGGCATTGAATATGTAGATAGTGAGTATCTGGAAAATAAAGAATTTAATTTGGAAGGCAAAAAACGTTTCTATAGCATGCCCGAAGGAGTAGTAGATAAAAATATCGGAACTACCCGGATCCAGACCATTGAGCGTGAAAAAGGGGTGGGACAATCCGTATTAAAATCCTTGTTTCAAACTCCAGAAGTAGATTCCGGTCCTGTGGTACTGGCTCAAAGTTATTATCGTATTTCACAGTCGGAGACTATCGATAGCTTGGGCATGCAGTGTTTTACTGATAAGAAAATTAAAAAAGCGAAAGAAATCAGCCTTAAAAAAGCAGTTAACCTGTGGCCTCGTGCGCCTCTTAAAGCAGACGAATTTGATTTTGAAGTGGTAAAGCTTCAATCCGGTATCCAGAATATTCAGATCAACTCTTATGCCTCTAGCCAGAAAAATCCAACGTATTATTGGCCTTTTGTTGTATTTTTGGACAGTCGTGGCTGTGTGCTTGAAGGAGCGGGTGGTTTTAAAAATCAGGAAGAACAGGCGAATATTATTCAACATGAGCGTATCGAAGGGGTTCTCCAGATTCCTGCACAAAGTGAATATGTATTATTGACGCCTTTGGCCTCCGCGATAGATGTTGAAGACAAGATGCTGACAAATCATGGACAACTAAAATTAGTCGCCATTCGATAAGGACTATTCGAGTATAAGAATATGAAAAATAAAATATTATTTCCATTTGCTATAAGTACACTTTTAATGGCACTGAGCGGATGTGGTGGGGAAAGTGCCAATGTTATAAAAGAACCAGGTGATGAAGCTACGGAAAATGGTGCTTGTACCCCCGGTGAAACTAACTGTGTGGAATGGGGGCTGGAATATCCGCTTGATGGTTTAAATTTCAACTGTAGTGGCGATACAGAAAATACGTTTATTACCTTATTTGACAGTAAAAATGGGGTAGCTTCTGGAACCTGCCAAAAGACCGATAATATTGAGTTTTCTATTCAAAGTTTTGGTTCGAATAAGATTAATTTAGGTCAAATAAAACTCAGTGATTATGCCAGTTTTAGTGCCCAGACCCAGTTGCCGCGTTTAAGTGTAATCGATATTGCAAGTGGGATTAGCGGACGTCGTGTAGGTGATTTGGTGCCTACTGATCCTACCGTTCAGGTTGCCATGCGTCTGGTTAAAATTCTGCAAGCTTTGGCGTTACAAGAGGGGCGTATTGTTAATCCATCAGATGTGCAGCCTTTATATATTACTGAAGAGATGCGCAAAAATTTGGCTAAAATCAGTGGAAATATTAGTCTGACTGATACTGATTTGGCGACTAAAATCAAAGATTTTATTGATATTAGTCAAATTTCTGATGAGGTCGCTTTTGCCACAGTCAAAAAACTGGTGACGATTGCCAATGCAGCTGTGTATCAGCCAGAATTTTCATTATTTTCAACATCCGGCGTGATTGGAAGTAACCTGACGGGTTCAGATGGACTGGTGGGTTGTAATCAAAGCCCTTGTGATATTAAGAATAAGAATACTAAATATTTATTTGGCCATTTTATGCTGATTACCGATCGCCAGGGCTACACCTTTGGCAGTGGCCTGCAATGGCGTGATACTCAGTCAAAAGTGGCGAAAGAAAATTTATCCTCCTTAGGGGGAGTTAATGCTGAACTCATCCGTAAGGTGAAACCGGTACAAATGACCGCTGATCCACAAAGTTCATGGATTCATCCAACCAGTAAAACCATTAACATGCCTTACCGCCTGAATGTCGCAAATAATGCGACTCAGCTTGAGTTATATCAAGGCAGATTATTGAATGATTATGTGATTGCGGGTAAAGAAGCTTTCTATAAGGTGGTGACTGATAAAAAATCGCTGGATACTTCCGATCAAGCTAACTTGGGATTGTGGCGTTTGCAGGCCGATGGTGAAAACTATACGGGAAGCATTGATCTCTACAAGATTTTCCCGATTAGTTATCTGGATCGTCAGGTCTTTAAAACAGCGCAGAACGTCGCAGATGGGGAGAAATACATTTTCCCAATGTATGCCAATCTGGAATTTAAATTTACAGATACCACTGTCAGCCCAATTACTTTAGGAATTGTAATTGACAGTAATGGTGATGTACGCACCAATATGCAATCCTCTAATAATTTCGCGACTGATCCGGTGAATGGCTGTCAAGGCGATGTGTTGGCAGATACGCTCTTAGATCATCAAGACATACAACAATACCGCCTCGGGACTTTGGGACGTGCATTTGTCGCTGATAAAGCGGTTTCCATGCGCCTGATTTTGGCCAATGAAAAGTTTGGTAATATCAATGGTGCATTGGTAGGGGTAGATTCACGCATCCAGTCTTCACCGGATTCTAGGGATTCGATTGTGATCGGTGGTGCGCTGCTCAATTTATCTAATGTGTTGGATACTAATGTCGGCCAGAATGGGCGTGTAACTTTCCTGAATTCGGCAGGTGATGGAGTACAATGGGCCAATACCTATGCCAGTTTTCAAAAAGTTTATAATAGTAACAATGAGGGTGAAACACCGGCAGATATAAACCTGGCAAAATTAAACGGTGGTTCGGTTGAGTTTAAGCTTGCGGATTGCTACCAAGTCAAAGCCAAATAATATTTCTTAAAAATAAAAAAATCCTATCTTAGTATGGGATTTTTTTATGCATATTAGATTTAACCCGTGTGGTCTAGACGTGTGCCTAAGGTTTCCAGATGCATTGGAAAAATATTATTTTTACGGTCTTCAAAATAATGTCTGAGGGTATGTTCTACACTCGGGAAGGCAAGTTCAGTCCAGGGAATATCTGCTTCATCAAATAAACGTGTTTCGATGGTCTCTTCACCCGCACCAAATTTTCCATCAATCAGATTGGCTTTAAATAGTACATAAATCTGACCAATACGTGGAATGTTATACATACAGTACAGCTGTTCAATGTCTACTTCAGCTTCGGCTTCTTCGCGGGTTTCCCGTGCAGCCCCTTGCTCCATGGTTTCAAACAGTTCCATATAGCCGGCAGGTAAAGTCCATAAGCCATAGCGTGGTTCAATGGCACGGCGGCAGAGCAGTACTTTGTTTTCGAATAAGACCAAAGTGCCACAAATCACTTTCGGATTAATGTAATGAATAGAGCCGCATGAATCACATACGCTGCGAATTTGCTGATCGCCCAAAGGAATTTTAGCAGTGGTTTTATGTCCACAATTCACACAGAAGTTCATATTCATCATCAATGATAAAAGTATGCTCAGGATAACTGAAAAACCAAAATTTGGCATCATTTCTCTCCCGCCCAGACTAAAATCAGCTATGATGAAATTATGATCATCGTCAGGGCTGAAAGAATGGATGCATGTGAATTGACACAAAGGTTGCAGCAACGCTTACGTTTTTCCAAGCGTATCCGATCTGCGCATGCTGCCGTGTTGATTGCAATTACAGATGAAGCTGACCCCAAAGTATTGCTGACGCGCCGTTCAGCTTATTTGAATAATCATGCTGGAGAAGTCTCATTTCCCGGAGGGAAGCGTGATCCGCAAGATACCAGTAATATTGTGGTGGCTTTAAGAGAGGCCTATGAAGAAACGGCATTGAACCCCTTTGATGTGCATTTAATGGGTGATTTGCCCATGCAAAAAGCCCGAAATGGTATGCTGGTCAAGCCGATTGTGGGATTGATTCCTCCGCAAGTGCAACTGATTCCACAACCAACAGAAATTGACCGGATTTTCTTTGCTTCATTGCAGCATTTGCTTGAAGTGACGCCCACACCCTATGAAGTCCGTTTTGCCCAGCAATCTTTATATTTTCCGAGTATGCGGGTAGAAAATGAAGTGGTTTGGGGCTTGACCGCACGTATGCTGATTTCTTTATTTCAATATGGGCTGGATTATAAAAAAGACTGGCCATTCTTGCTTAATTCTCCAACCTTTAAACGCTCCAAATTTTTTTAACCATTGAACAGGATTTTATCAATGTTGTACAAATTTCAGGGACACTTACCTACCGCTACACATCAGCCCTGGGATGGCTGGGTGGCACCAACGGCAACAGTGATTGGACAAGTTGAGCTTGGACGACAAGTCAGTGTCTGGTTCGGTGCCGTAGTACGTGCAGATAACAGTAAAATCAAATTGGGTGACTTTAGTAATGTGCAGGAAAATGCAGTACTGCATACGGATGCCGGCATTGAGATGAGTATTGGCAATTATGTGACAATTGGGCATCAGGCCATGCTGCATGGTTGTACCATTGGTGATAACAGCCTGATCGGAATTCAGGCAGTCATTCTAAACAATGCCGTGATTGGCAAGAATTGTATTATTGGTGCCAATGCCTTGATTCCGGAAGGCAAGGTGATTCCAGATAATTCTGTGGTGATGGGCTCACCCGGTAAAGTGGTAAAAACGCTGGATGAAGACAGTATTCAAAAATTAACAATGAGCGCCATGCATTATGCCGAGCATTTTCAGAAATTTCAGGATTTGGAAGAAGTGCAACTCTAAGGCACTCTTTTATTGAGTGAATCATAAGCCTAGATTTTCTAGGCATTTTTGTATCTGTTTCGGGAAAATCTCGCGTAGCGGATATGAGTGGAGTATCATATCCGCGTTTTTTATATTCTCTGAATTAAGGTTGTGCATGAAAGTGCTGGCATTGGAGACTGCCAATGAGCAGTGTTCCGTTTCTGTAATCGATGATACTCAAGAACTATTTTTTCAGCTTGATGCGCGCGCCAAGGCACAAACGCAAACGATTCTCCCGATGATTGAACAAGGTCTGCAAGATCTTGGACTGGCGATTGGCGATTTAACCGCGATTGCCTTTAGTCGTGGTCCGGGTTCTTTTAGCGGTGTCCGCATTAATGCTGCCGTAACTCAGGCCTTGGCCTGGTCCAATGATTTGCCAGTGATTCCGGTGTCGACTTTGCAGGCTTTGGCACAAGCAGCCTACCGTGTACATGGTCTGACTGAAGTTTCTGCCGTGTTAGATGCACGCATGAGCGAAGTTTATATCGCGAGCTATCAACTGGATGCAGAGGGGATCATGCAGCCGGTCGATGAAGAACAATTATTAAGTTATGCCGAAGGCAGTCAAGCTGTTCGGTTTACGCCGGTGGGCTCTGGTGCTGAGCTGGTACAAACTGAAGCTTCAATGTATAAAAATGTGCATGCGACCGCACAGGATATTGCCAGCATCGCACGTGCAGCAGCACACACAGAAAACTGGGTCAGTGCAGAATTGGCGCTGCCGGTGTATTTACGTGATAACGCGTGGAAAAAAATTCCTGAACAAGGCAAAGCATAATTAATTAGGATAAAGCATGGATCTTTTACTGCTACTCAAAGCGGCAATCATGGGTATTATCGAAGGTATTACCGAATTTTTGCCGATTTCCAGTACTGGCCATTTAATTTTGGCATCAGAATTAATGAATTTCTGGACCAAGGAAAAGAGTGATGTATTCGTCATTGCCATTCAAATGGGTGCCATTGCAGCGGTAATTTATGAATATTGGGCCCGTCTTTGGGGAGCAGCAACCGGAATTGTCAGCGGTGAGCCACAGGGTCGTCGCTTAGGGATCGGCCTGATTTTGGCCTCGATTCCAATTATATTGATTGGACTGACCTTGGGGCAAACGGTCAAACAGTTTCTGTTTAATGATATTGCCATTGCCATTGGTTTGATTGTGGGTGGCCTGATCATTATCTGGATTGAAAAACATCCGCCTCAAGTTCGTGCACATGAAGTTGAAGATCTCAGTATTAAAGATGCCATCTGGATTGGTCTGATTCAGGTCTTGTCCTTGATTCCGGGAACCTCTCGTTCAGGTGCGACCATTATCGGTGCGATGTTTTTAGGTGTATCACGTAAGGCCGCGACTGAATTTTCATTCTTTCTGGGTATTCCGGTCATTATTGGTGCCGGCCTGCTGGATCTTTATCAAAGTTATGATGTGCTAAATACTACTGAAGACTGGGCCGTGATCGGGGTCGGGCTTCTGGTTTCTTTTATTTCGGCACTGTTACTCATCCGCGCGCTGGTGGCTTATGTCGCTAAACGCGACTTTATGATCTTTGCCTGGTATCGTATTGCTTCGGGTCTGCTGATTTTATTATTTGCCTATACAGGTTGGAAATTATGGTAAGCGCGATTCGCTTATATGCCGAATCTGACGATCAAGAGAAAGCACAGCACTTCGGGGCTGTGCTTTCTTCTCGTGGGGTGCAGGTCGAAATTGAAACGGTTGAAAAACTCAATGCACGTTTCTTTCGTCTGAATCCTGAACTGGCCTTATGTGTGGATGAGAATGGACTTTGGCTTTGTGCCCATGGCATGAAAATGCAACCGGACTGGCAAGCCGAGACCGGACGTTTAAAACGTGCATCTTTAAAATCTGAAATGATTGCACGTGCCTGTCATTTAGCCGAGAAACCGAGCTTGATCGATGCCACCGCGGGTCTGGGACATGACAGTTTATTGATGGCGCATTTAGGTGCCCAAGTCACGCTGGTCGAACGACATCCCATATTATTTACTTTACTTGAAGATACCCATACCCGTGCACAATCTGATGTATTTCTGAGTCAAGTCGTATCACGGATTCAACTGGTCTTTTCTGATTCAGCCGATTATCTGAAGCAGCAAGCCGAGCAGCATCGAACTGTAGATGTGGTCTATCTGGATCCGATGTTCCCGCAGCGGGATCAGAACCAGCAGGCGGTCAAGAAACAGGCGCAAGTCAAAAAACAGATGCAGCTCTTGCACATGCTTTTGCCTGAAGATGGCGAAATGGATCTGGGAGATAACCTGTTGGAATTGGCGCAAAAAATTGCCAAACGTGTGGTAGTCAAACGTCCACGTCTGGCGGTGTTTTTGGCAGAAAAAGAACCTCATCATCAATGGCAGGGTGATGCCTGCCGTTTTGATGCATATTTTCAGCATGAACTTGTGGCTGAATAAGATAATTGTTTCAATATTAAGCAAGGATTTGTTGTATATTTAACAATTGGCATTGATAAAACCGTTATCAAGCATAAACTTATTCAGCACCTTAGCGAGCCACTGATCTCCTTGAAATTCTATGATCGACTTTAAACCCTCCATTAATTTTTGGCACGATTTTAAGAGCAACCAAATTGCCGGGATGTGGTTATTTCTGGGATCTCGGCGTTCATTGCAACTGGTTCGTCCATCGATCATGCAATTGGTGTTCTGGGGGATTCTGGGTGGTTGTGCCAACAGCCTATTTAGCTGGCTCAGTTCAGGCCGTATGGGAGATTTTAACTCTCAAGGTCTGATTAGTTATGCACTTTGGCCTTTTATTGCGCTGATTGTGGGTATCTTTCTGTCGCAACGGATCAATAACCTGCGTTTGATGCTGGTGCCGGCATTGTTATGGCTGGTTTTAGATACCCATATCATGCTGTTCCAGTGCCTGATTCAATATCTGGGCGATCTGGACTATCTGCCTTATATCCTCTATGACTATATTCCGACCCTGTTTGTCATGTTATTTGTCTGGCAAAGTCTGGCTGTGGTCTGGGTAATTTCACGTGAATTAAAATGGCCGTGGTGGGAACGTGCGCTGATTATGCTGGCGACCTTGTTTACGCTGGTGGTCTGGCAAATTTCAGTCAAAGATCAACCGATCTGGAAAGTCGAAGAAATTCCACCGAGCTTTGCCGAAGATGCATTTTATGCGCAGCCAATTTTGCTGAATAAAGCCCTGGAAAATATCGAATACGGTGAATTTGCCCAATCGCACTGGTATTTTATGGGCGTGGCTGGCGCAAGTTATCAGGATGTATTTCATTCTGAAATCGAGCGGATTAAAGAGCAGTTTGATACCCGTTTTGGCACTTATGGCCGTTCTATTGCTTTGGTCAATCATCCGGCGACACGTACCACCATGCCGATTGCCTCCAAAACCAGTATGGAACTGGCATTGCGCCGTATGGGCCAGCAGATGAACCGTGAAAGTGATGTGTTATTTTTATATATGACCTCTCATGGTCTGCCAAATGTGTTTGAAATGGAAAATGCGCCGCTGGATTTGGCACAGGTCGATCCAAAATGGTTACGTGAAACACTGGATGCAGCAGGCATTCGCTGGCGTGTGATTGTGATCTCGGCCTGTTTTTCCGGCAGCTTTGCTTCGGCCCTGCAGAATGACAATACCCTGGTGGTTACGGCTTCGGCAGCTGACCGTCAGTCTTTTGGCTGCTCCAATGAAGCGGATTATACCTATTTTGGCCGTGCATTCTTTGATGAAGCGATGCGTGAAAATAGCAGTCTGCAAGCCGCGTTCGAACAGGCCAGAGATACCGTAGCAAAATGGGAATCAGCGCAAGGCTTCGAGCCTTCAGAACCGCAATGGGTGATTGGCAAGAATATGCAATTGATGTTGCCACAGCTGGAACAACGTTTATTTCCGCAAACCAGTACAATGACACAATCACCTTAGATCAATGTCATCAGCAGATATGCTGCAATCATAAGGAATATGCCATGGAACTCGTACAGAACAATAGGAGCTTTGAAGGTGAACAGCGGATTTATCGCTTTGATTCGAAAGCACTGAAAACATCGACCAAATTTGGCATTTATCTGCCGCCTCAAGCCCTAGAAGGTCATAGCTGTCCGGCATTGTTTTATCTGGCAGGCTTGACCTGTACCGAGGAAACCTTTGCGATTAAGGCACATGCGCAGCGTCTGGCAGCACAATTGGGCCTGATTTTAATCACACCGGATACATCGCCACGCGGTGAAGCTGTGGCAGAAGGCGATCACTGGGATATCGGTCAGGGAGCAGGTTTTTATATCAATGCCACCGAAGCGCCGTGGGCTGAACATTATCAGATGGAAAGCTTCATCGTCGATGAACTCTATGCACTGGTCACAGAAGAGTTTGTGATTCAGCCGGGCAAGATCGGCATATTCGGTCACAGTATGGGCGGACATGGTGCATTGACTCTGGCTTTTAAATATCCAGAAAAATTTAGTTCAGTTTCGGCTTTTGCACCGATCTGTGCACCAAGCCAATGTCCTTGGGGAGACAAAGCTTTCTCGAATTATCTGGGTGAAAACCGTGAAGAATGGCTCAAGCATGATGCGACTGCACTGGTTAAAGAGAAAGGGGCTTTATTCGCTGACATCCTGATTGATCAGGGTTTTTCAGACCAGTTCTATAGCCAGCTGAATCCGGCGCTGTTCCAGCAGGCCTGTGATGCCGTGAACCAGCCGCTGACCTTGCGTGAACATCAGGGTTATGATCATGGCTATTACTTTATTCAAAGTTTTATGGATGACCATCTACAGTTTCATGCGGTACAGCTTCAGCCTTAAATTTAACATTATTCATATAAAAAAGCCCTGAATAACAGTAATGTTGATCAGTTAAGGAGTTTAGAAATAGACTCTTTAATTTTTTAGTCACTCACAGCGGAGTATTAATTTTATAAATCAAATTCTTGTAAATTATTTGTTACTTTGGTTTCGCCCAAATGAGAAGCGAAGCTTCGCAAGGAAGGCATCTTGCGGAGCAACACTCCTCACCGCAAAACTCGTCAGCCACCATCGACTAGTAAGCTTGTCGCAGAAACAATCATTTTTAAATCTTGCGGTGCAATACACCTCATGCCTCAAACAGTTGCGGATGACTTTTCTATCTATCAGATATAATCATGAATTTGAAAAAGAAAATGCCAGTCAATTCCTTAACTGACTGGCATTACTGAATAACAGGGCTTTTTATCGCTTATCTTTGCCAGTCTGCTGTTAAATCTTCCTGTCCCATGCGAATGAGATGATCCAGAACCACATTTTCCAGTTTATCGAAATCGGTAGATTCATCGCTACTTTGGATGGTCACCAGCAAGTGCTCAGTCTGAGGAATTAACATCAGCTCTGCACTCGGAAAATGAATCAGGAACTGCTGGTCTGTTTCTTCGATGGTAAACTTATGCTTCCAGTGATTGGCCAGGCGTTTGGCAAGGCGCTGCGCCTGTTGAGTCTGGATCTGGGCGGTACTTTGCATTCTTACTCCTCTAAACTTTTTATCCTTGTCAGGACTTTAAACCAAATTGAAAGGCATTCATAAGCCTTAAAGCGTTACACAGCGTTTTATTCTTGCAACATCAAGGTCACAGTAGCCGGACTGGATTTGTTATAATGAGAAAAATCCAATTTTAGCTAGCCAGGTTCTCCCATGTCCAAGCCATATTTAATTGCACCTTCAATTTTATCTGCCGATTTCGCCCGATTAGGTGAAGAAGTCGAGAACGTCTTGGCAGCAGGGGCAGATGTTGTTCATTTTGATGTGATGGATAATCATTATGTACCGAATCTGACTTTTGGTGCAGGCGTTTGTAAGGCATTGAAAAACTATGGGATCAAAGCCCCGATTGATGTGCATTTGATGGTGAAACCGGTAGATCGTATGATCGGGGATTTCCTTGAAGCAGGTGCCGATATCATTACCTTCCACCCGGAAGCATCTGACCATATTGACCGTTCTTTACAGTTGATCAAATCGGGTGGTGCAAAAGCCGGTTTAGTCTTTAACCCGGCCACACCGCTGCATTATCTGGATTATGTATTAGATAAAGTAGATCAAATTCTGTTGATGAGTGTAAACCCGGGTTTTGGTGGACAGAAATTCATTCCGATGACTTTGGATAAACTGCGTCAGGCCCGTAAACTGATCGATGCTTCAGGGCGTGATATTCAGCTGGAAGTCGATGGCGGTGTTACCCCAAGCAATATTCGTGCAATTGCCGAAGCGGGGGCGGATATGTTTGTCGCCGGATCTGCTATTTTTGGCAAGCCGGATTATAAAGCTGTAATTGATGAAATGCGTGCAGAATTAGCCAAAGTCGGTCAGGTTCAACTCTAATCGCTAAAAAGTAGTATGCACATAAATATGTGGATAACTTTATGGATAAGTGTGTAGATATCCATGTGGGTAACCATATGGATATGTTGTGTAAAATGTAATCGTTTGTAGCCAGATTGATTATGCCTTAGACGAAATTTGTATAAAAAGAGCTCAAATTTGGTTCTTTTTATACCTTCCAACCCCTCTTGTTTAGGGGTTGTTTATTCATCACAGGTTCATAATCATGTTAAATAAAAAGTGATCAATAGGTCTTGAAATTGTATTTCATTGTGTAATCTCTTTGCTCGTTATTTAAATTTAATGGATGTGTATAACTTGATATGCTGCACTTATTTTTGTGAAATTGTTGTTGCTGAATTTGCCTGATCATAGGGGCTATTTCTGAATGATCATTTTGAATATCTACCATAATAACAGCAGCGACAAATGTCTTGAAGATTTGAGTAAGATCAGGTTAAGTTGCATCTCTAAGAGTCATGTTTTGTAAAAATAATCAGGTGTGCGTAATCTGGTTTTATAAAATTTTTTATAGGTAGGAGGAACGACCTCCCTTGTCTATTTCATGCTGAAATGCACAGGAAAAATCGTCAGGACGGCCTGATTCTTAGATAAAAGAGGAGGGCTGCATGGCCTGGATTGCACTTATATTCGCAGGTGTTTTTGAAATCGTTTGGGCATATTCCATGAAATTGTCCGAAGGATTTACCCGATTAACGCCAAGTATCATCACCATTTTCTTTATGATTCTCAGCTTTGCCTTACTGGCCTATGCCATGCGTACTTTGCCATTAGGCACAGCTTACGTGATCTGGACCGGAATCGGGGCTGTGGGTTCATTTCTGATCGGGATTTTAGTTCTGGGTGAGCCGACATCGGCCATGCGTATGCTGGCTGCAGTATTGATTATTTCCGGTCTGGTGCTGATGAAAGTATCTTCTTCATAATTTGTTTCAGCCTGTCTCGGTGAACTGAGTTAAAATAGAAAATAAACTCCGCTGATCCGGGACAGGGTGTAAGCATGAACTTAAGTTATCTCTATATGGATTCTCCAGTCGGTCAGTTACGACTGGTCGCGAATGACACCGCACTGGTAGCTGTGCTTTGGGATTGTGAACAGCCGAATCGGGTGAAACTGGCGACCTTGGTGGAAGATCTGCAGCATCCGCTATTGATTGAAACCAGACGCCAGCTTCAGGAGTATTTTGCTGGTCAGCGCAATGTTTTTGACTTGCCTTTGGACTTTGCCGGAACCGATTTTCAGAAAAAAGTCTGGCAGGCTCTGCTGAATATTCCTTATGGCCAGACCCGAAGCTATCGCGATATTGCCGAGCAGGTGGGTAATGTTAAAGCAGTGCGTGCCGTGGGTGCAGCCAACGGGAAAAACCCGATTTCGATTATTGCACCCTGTCACCGGGTGATTGGCAGTAGCGGCAAGCTGGTGGGCTTCGCCGGTGGTTTGGATAAAAAAGAAATTCTGTTAAATATTGAGCGAACGCATTAAGATCGAAGTCTTAAAATAAATGAAAATTAGAATATTGAACATTCTACATTACAGATATTAAGTTCGCTCTGGTCCAGTGTATGGTGGATTTTTCTGCTGTTCTTTGGCGTGATTGTTTTTAAATTATTTAAGCCATTTTTAAGAAAAGTTAGGTGAGTTCACGGTCAGTACCCATGTCAAACGGTCTTTAAAAGACCCTGAATTACATTAGATCTCTTGCGAAAGTTAATTTAAGAGCATCCAATTCACCATTCCAGCAATTAAATTCATTCTTAGACCAAAGCGTTTCCGTCTATTTCTATAGCGTTCTGTTAATATCCGAAAATGTTTAAGTT
>NZ_VPAV01000026.1:0-30308 GCF_013418995.1 Acinetobacter sp. YH12106 | reverse complement strand
CGGCATACTGGAATTTTCATATTATTGAATGGTCAGGAACAGGAAGTTCCATATAATAAAAAATAAGCACCAGGATGGCGCTATATAAGACATGCAAGAGCACAAAGACCTAATGTTCCAATAAAAACCCCGGCAGGATGCCGGGGTTTTTTATTGTCTGAATATTTTCGGATAATCCGTATTATATTAATTTTAGTTGAACTTAAAACTAGGCATAAAGACAAATGAAAATAGGGATCTTTTGGTACTGGAATAATCAAGTCATTGGTATTGCACATTCCTTTAATATTACGAAAGCAGACTCTATTGGCCTGATTGATAGCCCATATACACATATTGAATATTGGATTACATTGCAAGAAAAGTATTCTGAACTACAAAACTATGAGTATGAACAGATCCCAAGAGGTCGAGTAATTTTTGATACCAACAAAGAAAAATCAATTATTTATTTGGATAAGACATTGTTATATAAATCAAAAATTAATAAAGTCTATGATTTTTTTAATTTAAATCCAGAACAATCGGTGCTAAAAAAAGACTCACACTATCAAATTTGACCAACACTACTGTTAGATCAACAAACTTGCGTTAAAATACACACGATCACTCTTAGAATGGTAAGCGATATGAGAAAACGTCTTAAAGATTATAATATTGAACAAGTATCTAGTCGTGAAAAGGTTTCTGGACAAGTTTTACCTATAAAGTTTAGTAATGATGAAGCAACTAAACGAGTTGTTATGCATAGTGCTAGACGAGTGATCCAGCAACATAAAGCAGAAATACAAGAGTTAGCTTATAAATGAGCTTGATTAGTTCGACATTCGTAATTGCTGTACATGACGAGATTTTGCTTCAAACAGGTGTAGGTCGATCTGGTTGCCAGATTGAGAAACTGGAAAGCGTCCTAAACCGTATAGATCAGCAAATGTATTACAGTAATGTGAGTGATATCTTTGAAATTGCTGCATGGTTTGGTATTGCAATTTCTAAAGGGCATGCATTTGTCGATGGAAATAAAAGAACAGGGCTAGCAGTGATGCTAACTTATCTTGAAATCCAAGGTGTGACCATTCAAGAACACACGGGTTTAGATGATTTAATGGTTGATATCGTTGAATCCCAAGAAGATCATGAGCTTTTAGCCAAACTGGTAGCAGGATTCTTATATGAGCTATCTATAATTTAATTTATTCAATCTGTATTTTTATTTTTGGGTCGTTAATGTTAGAAAGTATCTCCTTATAAATTAAATAGTTTTCATCATCTCGGCATACAAAAAATACTTCTTCAACACAGTCATATTGGGGAAGTGTTGAAAGTATGGTACCAATTGCAATTTCGGCTGCCAGTTGGCGAGGAAAACCATAAACACCTGTACTGATGTTTGGAAAAGAAATAGTTTTTACACCAACATGGTTAGCTTTCATAATCGCATTACTATAAGCATCACAAAGCAATTGTGGCTCATTACGCTCACCATCTAACCATCTTGGCCCAACAGCATGAATAAGATATTGGGCAGGCAGGTTTCCAGCAGTAGTAACTTCTGCTTGTCCAGTTGAACACCCGCCTTTTTCTTGATGAAGTTGAATACATTCAGTCTTCATCAAAGGTCCTGCTTTTTTATGAATGATATAATCAAGCCCACTGCCACCAAGCAAAGACTTATTCGCTGAATTAACGATAGCCTGTACAGCGAATGTTGTAATATCTGTTTGGATTAAAATAACTTTCTTAAGATTACTCATTTTATCACTATAATAAAATCGCTAAGGTAGCAGTAATTTTTTGGAAAACCAACATGACTGAAAAAGAACATATTAATCAATATATTAAGAGCACGTGTGATTTAATCATTCAACATGTAAAAAACATTATCACTCTTCAAGAAAACATTAATAAACCATGGGGATATAGCTCCAGATTAATGGAGCATTTATTTCATCCAGAAAATGAACTGCTTTTTAAAGGATACTCAAAGAATATTTTTAATAATAAATCAGCAATGGCTATTAAGCCATGGAAAGAACATATTGTTCCCATGGCTTATGTCTTTAACAACTTATGGGTATTAATTGAAAGCAATGAATTATCAGATGCTGAACTCTCCAAAATTCTACAAAGAAATCTTGGTGTAGCCCATATTTCCTATGAAGAACAGAAAAAGTTAGATACTAAATTTTCAGGATTAAAAACAAATATGCCTAATGGATGGTGTTTGAAAACAGGTGATCCTATAGATCGTTTAAAAGCAGTTGGTATTGAATTAGTTGATGAAAATGGGGTTGAAATTCAATCTTTAATTACCCCTATTTAACATAAAATCTCTTATACGAAATTTCATTGTAAGCCCCAAATAGAAATGTCCGGTTTACAGCTCGAAAGTATTATTTAGATCATCATAATTTCGCGTATTTTTAACCTTAAGCTGTCCATGTGTATTTGCACCATATATGCTTTCAAATCGTGAAATACGCTCATTTAAACGCTCTGACATACGCATTTCACTATAAGTCATAGATCGACCCTTTGAGCATTCTTGTATTTGCTCTAAATCATGCTTGTAAATTTCATAAATCAGAGTTGATACCTCTTTCCGATCTTCTTTTATTGCCACGTCATTCAATAGGGATGCTTTGCGCTCAAGTACATCGATATAGTTAGAATTTGGTTCGTCTTGGAGAACTGCGAGCTTCCTAATTTCCTTCACTTTTTCAACTGTTCCTTGATGCGTTATCCAATCTAATTTGTAGGCTAAATCGGATGCTGAAACACGCTCAATTACTTGCCGTTGCTGCATTTCAGCTTCTTTCCGCTTGACCTTTTCAAGCATAGCGTAATACTGCTGTTGATATAGCTCAAAATTATTCCAATCCCTAGTTTGTAAAATCGTTTCCTTCTTTGCTTCAACTTCTTTAATCACGTCAGGATCAGAGCTATTGAGTTTATAACGTGGGATCTGCTCAACATCTTTCAGATTAGTGCCATATTTGGCGTTATAGTCTTTATTGCTCAAGCATGAAGCTATATTCGGCACAACAATTTCAAGTTCCGGCTCCCCAGGATTACGCCCTTTCACTTTAACAACCTTAGTGGGTGCATACGTCACCAGACTTTCATTAATCAAGTTCTCAGCAACTTGTCGATGATAAGCGATTTGATCACGACCTAAGCCCAATGCATCTGCTGTTAGTTTTTCAGCTCCACCTTTTGTTGGGTTTTTTGGACGATATTGCTTAAAGAATTGCTCCGGTGGTCTTTCCAAACCATCGGCAAGGGTTCGCTCTGAATACATGAAATGCAAGTGCGGTTGATCTTCACCCGTAATTGCTGATTTATGGATATGAACGGCACAAGTGAACGGAAATTGATGCTTGTTTGCGAACTCATCAATAAACTTTTCGACAAGTTCTTGCCGTTGCCATTGGCTTAACTCTTTTGGCAGTGCGACCGTCATCACTTGGCTAGTCCGGCCGCGCTCGATTTCATATTTATCCGCACTATGCCAGAACTTCTTTGGGTCGTTCTTAGCCCATTGGGGCATGTTCCCAGACTTAACAAATTCGACAGACTCCCCTTCCTTTAGTGTCGCGTGATGAGCTGTTCTAGTGATGTAGTGAAAGCCATTTTTTGAAGTTGGACTTTTCTTTGTTTTGCCTTTGTTTTTACCCGACTTAATTAGAGTTTTTTTATTTTTTACATTCTGCCGTTGGTTAAAGTAATACATAAAAAATCCCTCTATTAGCTGGGTCTCTTCTGCCTCCGGCAGGACGAGGAGTAGTGTCTTTTAACTTGATCATAACCCCTTTAGGGGGTATGTCAATTAAAAGACACGGAAACGAGGTCATTAATTATTTCTGTATAAACAGAAATAATTATGACTCATCCCCAATTGCAGGTTATGATAATTTTTAATTAGTGACATTTTTTGAGGTTTTCATAAATGGCAGGTCGTCCAAATTTAGTCGTAACTCAAGATGAACTATGCGAACTTTACAAGCACATTAAAACACTCCCTTTTCATAAACTAATTGAGCAAAATTTTGTTAGGGAATATGAAATAAATCCTGAAAAACTACTCATTCAAAACTTGGCATTAGTTAAAAAATGTAGATATGAAAAAAATGATTTTGATAAACGGATGACTTATTTCAATCTGTTAAAACAAAGCATAAAACCAACACAGCTCGAACAATCAATACTTGCACTCGAAAGACTATCAACTACAAGTGCAGATGCTTATTTCACAATGCACAAGTCTTTAGATCAGCTTAAACGATCAGCTAAGAATGAATTTCTTGAAAAAAATATTGCTGTCGAAATTCAAAAAGCCCTCGACCCTAAGACTGCTGAAAACAAAGCTGAATCACGAAATCAAAGAAATGCTGAATTAATTTTTTTAGGAGCAGCAGTTAAAAAATTATTGAATTATATGAATATCTCAGAAGAAACTAATGATATTGAGAAAATTGGAAGAGCAATTAAATCATCAATCTTAATTAATGGATTAAGTAATAATGAACAACTGAAAAAATATATTGAACATGCTGAAAATACAGCAGCGTTTCAATTAATAAATAAGACAGTACAAGATATTTCAACAGATGTGAGAAATCCTAATAAAAAATAGTTTTTTAAAACAATATATTACAGAGCGAGTGTCTACGAGCGAACTGACACCCTCAACTTTTAGCCGTGTTTTTCCCTGATTACAGGCTTCCTTTTGTTTACGTGACTCAGAATCAGAGCGTCACGAAGTGCGCGAACGATGAAGCTTTTGTTTTTAAAAAAGTATGAGCATAGCGAATGCATTATTGCTTTTGATTTTTTTAAATTGATATATGTATTAACCAAAAAATTGTCCCTAGAATCGAGCGAAAGCGAGATTCAATAGAGTTTGAGCGTAGCGAAAACCAAGGGCAATTTTTCTTAATTGATGTTTTTAATGTTTTTAATAGTTTTTAATGTTTTTAGCCTACCTTAAAGGCTTGTAGATAAAGGGTTATAGAGGATCACCCCCTACCTTTAGCAGTATATATCCCTACCTTTAGCAGTATATATCCCTACCTTTAGCAGTATATATCCCTACCTTTAGCAGTATATATCCCTACCTTTAGCAGTATATGTTTATCTCGTTTTCTTCTTTATTTCCTACAAAAAAAAATATATAGTAAATTAATAAAAATTTTATGGTCTAATAATGAGTAAAAATATAGTCGTAAAAGCGAATATCTTGATTGAGGCAAGCTACAAACTTGATTTG
The DNA here is from genome assembly GCF_013418995.1 of Acinetobacter sp. YH12106. NCBI lineage: Bacteria > Pseudomonadati > Pseudomonadota > Gammaproteobacteria > Moraxellales > Moraxellaceae > Acinetobacter > Acinetobacter sp. YH12106. Next base: position 25,039 of record NZ_VPAV01000026.1, on the reverse strand, counting down.
GTAGAAATGCGCTTAATACTTTTAGCAATTATTGAAGCTAGAGAAAGTAAAACATTGATTGATGCTAACTCTCTGATAAAAATATCAGCTAAAAAGTATGCAGAAATGTTTGATATTAGCCTCAAAAACTCTTATTCCATGCTACGAGGGGCTTGTAAAACCCTGTTCGACAGACAATTTTCATATGTGGATTGGGATTTTGATCTATTAAGTGAAGATACTTCTAAAATCTTTTTTACTTCTCGATGGGTATCTAAGGTAGGTTATAAGCCAGGTTTTGTTTACTTATCTTTTGCTCCTGATGTCATACCATTAATAAGTCGCTTAGAAAAAGAATTTACGCGTTATGACCTTCTTCAAATAAGTAAGTTTTCTAGTATTTATGCTGTTCGGATTTATGAAATATGTATGCAATGGAAGATTGCTAAAAAGTTTTATATTTCTCTCTCTGATTTACGAAATACATTAGGTTTAACAGAAATAGAACTTTCAAGAATTGATAACTTTCAAAAGAAAGTCCTTGAAGTAGCAAAAGATCAAATTAATGAGTCTTCGGACATAACTATTGATTATAAAACCAAAAAGTCTGGAACCAAGATAACTGGCTTTGAGTTCACAATAAGATCCAAAACATCACAGCCAATTAAAATGGAAATCGCCTTAAATGATAAACAAATTCTTTTGTTCTCAAATAAGCTAGTTCATGAACCTTCATTTGCTTCAAAGTACAGCAAAGTTGGTGAAAGTTATAATGACTTCGCTATAAGAATTTCTGAAAATTTAACTATTCCTGATAAGGTTCAGGAATACTTACCCTATCTAGAAAAAGTCGGGTTCAATACTGCTTAAAATATAGACTTGTCATTTTGTCTATTAGACAGTCTAATAGACAAGACATTTTTACAAGATTAGGCATCACTTTACATCATGAAAAGCCTTTCAGTTTTAGAGTTATCCAAGCTTTACAATATCAATAGACAGACCATCTATAATCAGATAAACAAAGGAATTTTAAGTAAAAATTCTGATAATAAGATTGATTTCTCAGAAGCCATCCGTGTATTTGGTGAACCTGCAAGAAAACAGGATGTAAAAGAGCCTGTAAAAATAGACAGTCCAACTTCGGCAGAAGTTTTATTGCTTAGACAGCAGATAGATATGCTCAAAAATCAGCTTGATGATGCCAAAGATCGGGAATCTTTCTATCAAAACCAAATTGAAACGATGCAACGCCTATTAGAAGCCCCAAAACCTAATATGACTACGTTTACCGATCAAGAATTAGTGCAACCCAGCATAGTCAAACCAGATCCCGAACCTGACACAGCAGAAGCTAAACATGACGGATTGACTACTCCAGAGCGGAGGGAAAATAAGCGGATTCCAGTGCCGGAGCATGTTGAACAGGAACCGGAGAAAAGGGGCTTTTGGAGCCGTTTTTTTAGACCCTATGATTAACCACGATTGTTAAACTGATATGAACAAAGTCGTGAAACATTGATCAAAGAATAGGCGTGGAACGTGAAAAATCATAAAAAAAGCCCACCTTGGGGAAGATGAGCTATAAACTAGAAACTACAGCATTGATTTCTAAAGAAAATTATAACGCATTTCGTATAACGCGTATTATGTTAATTTTAGGAAACTTAATTTTTAATTCTAAATACTGTTTGGTTCTATACCATTACCACCACATCTCTGACAATTACCTGTAGCTCCACCATCACCTTCACATAATTTACACATGAATAATATCGATTGATTAGGCTTAGGTACTAGGTTAGGCTTTATTTTATAAGTATTCTTAAATTCATCTTTACGCTCTTTACTTCTCTGATGACAATTACTAATAAAGCCCTTTAGCCATGTATTAGAAACTAAGTGGCCATAATATTTATCTGTTAATTCTTTAGTTCTATGTTTTTCAAGACGAAAAATTACTTCTCTCTTTCCATTTATTAGCCTATATTTTGCCAATATGATTAAAAGTGGTGAGAGCCCTTCTTTTGAACATATGTTAATTAAATTATTACTATGAATAATTGATAGATTTGCTTGCTCAGTTGCTTCAGATATATCTGTAATCAAATTTTTAATATTCTCTAGAAGATTTTCATCGACTTCATTCTCTACCCTTATGATTTCATTCCGCAGCTTTATCTCTTCATCTTGACGCTGAAGCTCTATAAGCCATTTCTCATAATTCATTATTACTCTCTCCCGCTTAAGATAATTCTCTATAGCTATCAAATTTATATGTTGTTTTAATCATTTTTCTTACTCCTAGATCTGATACATGATTTACTTTACACCACAATAAATACCAAGTAAATACCAAAAAGTATTTTATTGGTATTTATTGTGGTATGATTGGTATATGAGTTAACAAATTCAGAAGAGGAAAATATGAATCACGAAGATCTAGAAGATATTGCACAAGAAGATAAAATAAAAAGAAAAATGGCAATCGATGAATTAAGCCAATTTTTAGATTTAGGGCTTAACAATAGAATCGATCTTGAATCACAAATAATGAGAGGTATTTCTATTAAGTTGACTGAGTACGAACATGAATTAATTGATGTTGTAGCAAAAGCAATAGGAAAAAGTAAAAGTAAAGTTCTGCAAGAATTGATTGGATCTTATATGGATGCAGCATATGCCTCGTACTTAAAAGGGCTGTACCAACAAGGTGATTTATCTACTGATAATATGAATTTTGAAGGTTTAATAGAGCATTTAAAAAAAGATGCTTCTGAACTTCAAAAAATTGGAGTCAATGGCTTTGATGTATTCATGCTACTTCGTATGGGATATACAAATGAAGGATTAGACCTTTACTCCCAAAAGAGCTTTTCAACTAAATTAGGACACAGTAATGAATAATTATTTTGAGGAATTAGGTCGCATACATGCAAAAGATCTTGATGAAAAATCTATGAAGACCTCTGCGATGTCATTTCAACTGCCTGAAAAGAATCTCCAAAAACTAGATTATTTATGCAAAGTAATGGGAATAACTCGAAGTAAATTTATTCATATGCTGTTAGAGAACAAGCCTTTTGATGCTCTGAAAGCTTATATGAATGCTAGCAACCAAACTATTGATCAGTTAAACCTTCCAGAAAATATAAAAATTAGATTCCAAAGATATTTAAATCTTAACAAATTATCAAAAAAAGATGAGTGATATAAATATTTATAGCTTATTTAACATAATGGCGATTATACGAAATTCATTTGTATAATAATTTAAAAATCAATAACTTAAAAATTTAGTCATGACAAAGAAAAGGCAAAAAATCGGCTTTTGTAATAAGTTGGTGAGTTTTTAAGCAAATCTGTAACATTTCGCCAGTAAATTTGATTAAAAAACGATCGATTTAGCAATCAGCGCCCATTTCATCGGCTTCTAGGATCCGAAACTATCCCCAATTGCTATGGATAAAATTTAGGCTATTTTGTAGGCCTAGGCTTACGTGAATCTCGGCCCTTTGCTGCTATGCGGCATACTGGAATTTTCATATTATTGAATGGTCAGGAACAGGAAGTTCCATATAATAAAAAATAAGCACCAGGATGGCGCTATATAAGACATGCAAGAGCACAAAGACCTAATGTTCCAATAAAAAACCCCGGCAGGATGCCGGGGTTTTTTATTTGTATAAGCTATTTAAATAATAGCTTGTTCTTTTAAATGAGATAGTGCAGCAAGAATATATGATGAGTTGAAGGTTACATCGGTATAGGTTGATGGAGATCGACTTCCAGTTTCCTTAAAAATCTTATAAAAATTATCAACTTCATCAGTGCTTAAAGGGCGAATATTATCTTTGTTATTGTGAACAAATAATTTTCCGTCCTCACTAAACATAATAAATTTAGATTTTCTAGATTCAGTTTCTAAATTAACTGGTGTAGAAAAAAATTTAACGAGAGTTTCATATAGATTAATATTCATGTAACTTAACCCTTTGTTTTCATGTATATATTTTTTCGATAAGCTCTCAATACTCATAGAAATAGCTTCTCTGGCTAAAAATGATTTCGTTCTTTGACTCTTTTCAGCCAGTTGATCTAACTGTTTTTCTAATTCTACAGGTAATCGAAGCATCAACATTATAAACAACCCAATCTAAATGTATATCAATTAGAGTATATCATTAAGATGGTAGTTTCAAATTTTTTGAACCGCTCTTTCTCTGATTTCAGGGGTATATTTTAATTTTGTCATCGGGATAGTCTCTCAGAATATTGACTCTCCGACAAACCCGGTACGGTTCAGACTGTGATCCACCACTGACTTGCATCAAGGCAAGGGTTTTACCTTGGGTAGCACGGATTGCTCCTCCTGCAAGTGGAATCCAGTCTATTTGTGATTTAAAAATGGAACTCATAGAACCATGACGTTCAGGTGAACACCAGACCATACCTTCAGACCATGCAAGAAGCTCATGCAGTTCTTTTACTTTTGGATGCTCAGTATCCGCATCTTCTGGCAAAGGAAGGCCCCACAAGTGATAGATACAGATAAAGCACACATATGGAGGTGCTTTGTCACGGTTAAAATGGGAAAGAAAATGTCCACCAGATCTTGAGCACAGGCAGGTTAAGTATAAAAATAACGTGATCGAATGTAATCATGGCAAGCTAAAGCGGATCATTAGGGCCACTTTAGGATTCAAATCGATGAAGACGGCTATGTCACATGCATCTATTCAGATGGCATTAAACACCGATGATGTACAGACGAAGTAGTAGCAGCCGATCCTACTAAAAGAATAGCAAACGATAAAAACAGCGATAAGCATGTTTTTAACCACTGCATAAAAATAGACCAAAAATTAAGCTTTTTTAGTTTTACAGATTCGAAAATAAATAGTAATAATTCATGAATAGTAGCCGAAGCTACCATTCATGAATCCAAATCATACTATTTTAAAAAACTAATTCGATGCCTGCACCATATTTCCATCCCTTTTCAGACTCTGTTGCCTCTTGCATAGAAGTGGCTTTCTGTCCTTTTTCATATTGGTAAGCAACATCAATGAAAGGTTTAATTCGCTTAGTAATCTCATATCGGGTTTTGATACCAGTTTTTAGTTCTGATAAACCTGATTTTGCAGCATAGTTAGAATCATCGCTAAATATTACATCTGCTTCGATATAAGGTTGAGTAATAAGTTTCTGAGTTAAAAGCAAATCACGTTCTAATTCAAAACTTGCTCCCCAAAAATTATTCTCACCGCCATAAAGATATGCTTGTGTTTCAAAGAAATAAGGAGCTAGACCTAATATACCAATAACCCCATCCACTCGATCGCTGCTGCTGTTATTTTTATCTTCACTATATCTTACCCCAGCTTGTACATCCCAAAATGGGGCTACGTTACGGCTATAAAGTGCTGATACAGCATATTTTGGATCATTACTTTCTGACTTTTCCGAATTGGCTTCAATAAATAGACGATTTTCATCTGTACCAATCAAAGTTTCAAACTTTGTTCCTAACCCACCTTTACCGTCTTCATCAACCATCCATTCATTTTCGAGTTTTGTAGTTTGATAAACTTGACCACCATGTTCTTTAAGATGATTATTATGGGAGGAATCAGCTGGTTCCAAATTCTTCCGCATAATTTGAATACTTTTGTTTCCCTTGTTAATATTTCTTTTTGAAAAATACTTTGGATAAACATTTTGCGGGGAATAGCTTAACCCACCAGATTCCTGCAATAGTACCTTCATACTTTCTGGCATATTGCTATCTTCTACTGGTTGAGTGTTCTTTGCAAAGGTCAGATTTGATAATCCAAATAGCGCAATCATCAAAGTTGTTTTTGAAAACAAATTATTAGTGATGTGCATGTGGATTTACTCCCTTCTCATTTACTTGGGACTGAGGAACAGTCTTTGTAGAATTACCATCTTCCACTTGAGCTACAATGAGTTTATTCATCATTCCTGCACTCATATGGTAAAGCAGGTGACAATGAATAGCCCACTCACCTAACTCATCAGCTGTGAGTAGAGTGGTTATCGTTTTCCCAGGTGGAACAATTACCGTATGTTTGTTTGGCATATTGCTTGGATCCTGACCATTCTCAAGCTGCATAAACATGCCATGTAAGTGCATTGGGTGAGCCATCATACTGTCATTGACAAATTTTAAGCGAATACGTTCACCATACTTCACCACTAGTGGGTCGGCTTCATTAAATTTTTTACCATTTATTGTCCAAATATAACGCTCCATGTTTCCACCAAGACGGATCTCTATTTCACGTTCAGCTGCACGAGTGTCTTTTTGAGGATCTAACGATTGCAAATCACTATATTGCAATGCTTTATTACCTTCAGGTGTTGAAGCATTTGCCCATCCAAATACGGTATTATCATTCTTGTCTGAAGCCGCCTTAACAGTAGCGCTATTCATCGGCATATCATGATCCATACCTTTCATAGAAGACATATCATGATCCATACCTTTCATAGAAGACATATCATGATCCATACCTTTCATAGAAGACATATCGTGATTCATGCCTTTCATAGAAGACATATCATGATTCATATCTTTCATTGAAGACATATCATGATCCATACCTTTCATAGAAGACATATCGTGATTCATGCCTTTCATAGAAGACATATCATGATTCATTCCCATATCTTCCATAGTCAATAAAGAACGAGGACGAGGCTTAGGCATCTCAATTTGTTTTACAGGTGAGGTATTTTCATCATGTAAGGTTCCAACCGAAAATCCAGTACGATCAATAGATTCAGCTTCGATTTGATAATGGGCTTGTTTCGGTTCAACAATGACATCATAAGTTTCAGCAGTACCTATACGGAACTCATCTACAGGAACAGGTTTTACAGGTTGACCATCGGCACTTACCACTGTCATTTTTAAATTTGGAATTCGTACATCAAAAAATGACATTGCAGAAGCATTAATAAATCGAAGGCGAACTTTTTCTCCAGCTTTAAAATTACCGGTCCAGTTTTGCTGAGGTGTTTTGCCATTCATTAAAAATGTATAGCCTGTGACATCAGACATATCTGTTTTCAACATCCGCATCTGATTCCACATAGAGCGGTCTTGCCAAGTTGCCTTTAATCCATCACGTTTAACTTGTTTCATGACATCAAATACCGTTTCTCGACGGTTCTGATAGTAATCTGCTTCTTTTTTAAGATTCTTTGTGATTTGATCACTTGTTGAATTATGAAAATCAGAAAGCAAAACCACATAATCTCTATCAGTTTTTTCAGATGATGTTAAGGGGGTTTTATTTTTCGGATAAATAACTAAAGCACCATATAGGCCGTCTTGCTCTTGCCCTTTACTATGGGAGTGATACCAATAAGTACCATTTTGACGAACCTTGAATTTATATTCATACGTTTTATTAGGGGCGATGCCTTCGAACTGGTTGAACCCTGGTACACCATCCATGATTCCGGGTAATATCAATCCATGCCAATGAATTGAAGAGTCCTGATTTTTTAGCTTATTATGAACACGAATAACGGCATCATCTCCCTCTTCAAATTCAAGAAGAGGGGCAACGAATTTACCATTAACGGTAATTCTCTTTAGCGGTTTTCCTGTAATATTTACAGTCTGTTCCGCGATCGTTAAATCATATTCTTTAACTGCCGCCATTACCCAAGTTGATGAAAATAAACCAACTCCAATTAAGAGTACATGACTTAACTTATTTGACATTCTATCTCACCGTTAAAAAGACCAGATTAGAGTATTAAGGCAATCCTTATCGTTAGCTCCAATACTCCTTTCCTGCTTTTATAAAATTATTTATTTGATGTATTGGACATATTCATTTTTGAATGATCCATTTTCGAATGGTCCATATTCATCATGGAATGATCCATTTTCGACATATCAGAGGAATTTGCCGCTTGCTGTTGGCTAGGTTCTTGCTGAACCTTATTATCCTTGTTCATCTTACAAGGTTTAGAACACGGCTCTTGTGCTTTTTTTGCAGTTGTCACAGCATTAGATTTCGAATTTGATAGATCTTTTGCATCATTTGCCCAAGATTGAGTACCAGCAATTAAAGTTCCAGCACACATTAAAATTGTTAGACTACGACGCACTACAGTTTTCATAAGTTTCTCTAAAAGTTAATTTCTTGCTACTACAATAAAGTGAAGCACTGAACATCTGAGTGACTTGAAAATGACATTTTTGTAATCTATTTCAATCTCGGGTTTTATAAAGTTATTATAGGTTTAATGAATGACTTAGGATTCTGAGATGAGAATATTATTGGTTGAAGATGAACAAAAAACTGGTGACTATCTCAAGCAAGGTTTATCCGAAGCTGGCTATATTACCGACTGGGTTACAGATGGGTTAACGGGTAAACATCAAGCTCTTTCTGAAGAGTATGACTTAATTATTTTAGACGTGATGTTACCTGGACTAAATGGTTGGAATATTATCAATGATATTCGTAGCAGCGGTAAAACAATGCCCATTCTATTTTTAACAGCCAGAGATCAGATAGAAGATCGAGTAAAAGGTCTAGAGTTAGGCGCTGATGATTATTTAATAAAGCCTTTTGCTTTTGCAGAGCTTCTTGCTCGAATCAAAACTCTCCTTAGACGAGGGCAGCAAAGAGAAGATAGTAATATTATTAAGATTGCTGATTTAGAACTTGATTTGAGAAAACGTCGGGTAACGCGAGCGGGTCAACGCATTGATCTGACGGCAAAAGAATTCGCGCTTATGGAACTTTTTATGCGTAGACGAGGTGAAATTTTACCAAGAGCGCTGATTGCTTCTCAAATTTGGGATATGAATTTTGATAGTGATACGAATGTCGTTGAAGTCGCTATTAAACGATTAAGAAGTAAAGTTGACAGTAACTTTACTCCCAAATTAATTCAGAATATTCGAGGAATGGGGTATGTACTAGAGGTAGAGGATGAATAATAATTTATTCAGAGCGATCAGTTTCCGGATCGGTATCATTTTCTCATTATCTACTATTTTCATTCTAATTATTATGGGTTTGTTCATAAATAAATTAGTAATGCATCATTTTGAAACTCAAGACCGTACCCAATTAGAAGGTAAAATCCAGCTTATTCAGAATCTTCTCCAACAGCATCCTAAAAATTCTCCAGAACTTAATTTCTATTTAAGAGATGCGTTAGTTGGACACCATGATCTTATGGTCCAAATAGAACGACCGACAGGTCAAGTTTTATTTAGTTCTGCATCCTCAATCATTAATACTCAAAATTTAATCAAGTCAGCAAATAATTCATGGATTAAATGGCAAGTTCAAAATAAGACCTATCGTGGCATGATCTACACTACAGGTATAAATAGAAATTCTGAAATACAATCTGTACGAATTATTGTTGGGATCGATACATCAGAACATCTACATTTTCTAAAAGATTTTAAGCGTCAACTTTTGTATATTGGTTTGGCTGGTACAATTTGTTTAATGTTTTTAGGTTGGTTTGCAACCTGGAGAGGTTTAAGACCCGTGCAAAAAATGGCTAAGGTCGCAGAAGGAATTTCTGCTCAACATCTTTCAGAACGTTTAGAAGTTGAGCATACACCAACCGAACTAAAATCATTGGCAATCGCCTTCAATGCTATGCTGGACAGACTAGAGTCAGCTTTAGAAAAACTTTCCGATTTTTCATCTGATTTAGCACATGAAATTAGAACACCGATTAATAATTTAATGACCCAAACTCAAGTATGTCTCGCCCGTAACCGAGATATTGGTACTTATCAAGAAATACTATTTTCTAATTTAGAAGAATTTGAACGTTTGGCTCGAATGGTGTCCGATATGCTTTTCTTGGCAAAAGCAGAACATGGCTTAAATTTACAGAACTTACAGAATATTGACCTCGTTAAAGAAGTTACCGCTTTATTTGATTTCTATGACGCTCTCGCTGCCGAAAAAAATATGACACTTCAACAAACAGGATCTGGCAATGTAAAAGGTGATCCTGCTATGTTACGTCGCGCACTCAGCAATCTATTGTCTAATGCAGTTAAATATGGAAACAAGAATTCTACAATACGGATAAAACTTCAACAGAATTTAGATAACACAATATTTTCAATTGAAAATGAAGGCCCTGAAATCTCTCCTGAACAACTATCCAGATTATTTGATCGTTTTTATCGAACAGATGCGTCTAGGCAAAGAACAGAAGAAGGAACCGGCTTAGGGCTTGCCATAACAAAATCTATTCTTGATATGCTTGGGGCGACCATCCAGGCTGAATCCCTCAATGGTCGAATCATTTTTACCATTGTTTTTCAAAGTGAATCCATGCAAGGGGAATCGTTTTAACTCATTTTTTGAACATCCTCCATTTACCCGAGTTGACCTTACATAAAGCTCAAACTGAGAGCCAGAGCTACGCCAGCACCTATCATGGCAATTGTGTAGCCAATTATGATGGCTCGGCCAAACTGTGCCCCCCCTGTCATCCATGCAATTGTCGCTTTGCTTAACATGTTGCTCAGTGTGGCCAGCCCTAGCGCGACAGCAGCCACATTTGTTGTTAAGCCTTCAGTACTATGCAGGCGGGCAAGTGAGACTAAAATAGCATCTACGTCTGCTAGCCCGGAAATAGTCGATAGTACGAAGATGCCGCTGGTGCCCAACCATTGTTTTGCTGCCGGAACCAAGACTGCCATGACAGAAAGGAAAGCAGCGAAGCTGAATGCTGTCCCAAGATCAAAAGGAGCCATTGCTTCTATTGTTCGATCGTTGTTTTCAGCGCTGGTAATTTGGCGTTGTCTCCACAGTGCCATACCCAGCAAAAGGATTCCCGCAATCATCATTGCACCACCAAAAGTGCTTAGAAGTGCGGGTTCAATGACGCCTATCAGTACAGCCATACGAAAAAACATGATGCCACAGGCAGCCAATGTTCCAGAAATAGCAGCACTGACCATGACGGGGTGCTGGCGTGTATAGCGTGCCAGTGCGACAGTTGCAGCTGTAGAAGATGCCAAACCACCCAATAGACCTGTCCAGAGTATGCCTCTTTCTGAACCGGTGAGCCGCATGGCAAAATGACCTGCCAGAGAGAGTCCGGCAATCAGGATCACTGCCCACCATAACTGGTAAGGATTTAATGCAGCAAAAGGTCCCATACCCGTATTGGGTAAGTAAGGTAATATAACGACAGAAAGTACCAGTAACTGTAGAGATGCGGTTAATTCACGATGTTCGATCAAGCGTAACCAACCATGTAAGGTTGGCTTGAGATCCAAAAATACAGCCACGATGACAGCCGCTGTTAATGCTAAAGTAACATTACCATGGGATGCATATGCACCTAGAACTAATGTCAACAGCATCGCGATCGTCGTGGTAGCGCTTAAATTACCGGAAATTTTTGCGGTACGCGCGTAGGATACCGTAAGTAAAAGGGAAAGCCCTAATACGGCTGCGACTAGTGGCCAAGGCCCAAAGTTTGGCTGTAGATGACCCAGCACTCCTCCGAGTAATCCTGTCAATGTGAAGGTACGTAGGCCTGCTACTCGGCTGCCTTCTGGCAGTTCACGATCATTCCATCCTCGTTCTAAACCAATGAGCAGGCCGATGGCAAGTGCTGCAACTAGGCCTGATACATCTGGTGGAAGAAAAGGACTCTCTATCATAGCTTTTTATGTCGCAGGCGAAGGGCATTCGTGATCACTGAAGCGGAGCTAAAACTCATGGCCAAGGCCGCAATCATGGGTGACAACAACCAACCTGTAAATGGGTAGAGTACGCCAGCTGCTATTGGGATACCCAAGGCATTGTAAAGGAAAGCAAACATGAGGTTCTGTTTCATGTTGCTGACAGTAGCTTCCGAGAGTGAACGGGCAACCGAGATACCGCGTAAATCTCCCTTGACCAGGGTAACTTGAGCACTATTCATTGCGACATCAGTCCCGGTACCCATAGCGATACCGACATCAGCCTTGGCTAGTGCAGGTGCATCATTGATTCCATCGCCGGCCATTGCCACGATGCGACCTTGCTTCTGCAATTTGCTGACAAGTTCGAGTTTATCTGCGGGTTTGACTTCACCATGTATCTCATCGATTCCCAGACGTGCTCCGACTGAACGGGCAGTGGTGAGACCATCTCCTGTTGCCATTACGATACGTAGTCCAGCTTCCTTCAGGGTGGTAAGAGCTTCAGGAGTACTTTTTTTGATGGGATCAGATACTGCAAGCAGGCCGGCCAATTCACCATTGATGGCTAGATGCATGACACTTGCCCCTTCCGAACGCAGCTCTTCGGCTTGCGGAATCAGAGATTGTACGGAGATACCCAATTGTTCCATCAGTGCCGTGTTGCCCAAAGCTAACTGACGATCGCCCACTTGACCTCGAACACCGATCCCAGAGCCTGATTCAAAATTGTCTGGTGTTTCAAGAGACAGGCCACGTTCGTGTGCTGCATTTACAATCGCATCAGCTAGCGGATGTTCACTGCCTTGATCCAGGCTAGCGGCCAGACGTAATACTTCAGATTCCTCGAACCCTGCTGCAGCTACTACACGGTCGAATGCAGGGCGTCCTTCAGTCAACGTACCTGTTTTATCGATGATTAGTGTGTCAATCTTGCGCAGATTCTCAATGGCCGCCGCATCACGGAATAGCACACCATGGGTGGCACCTTGACCCGTCGCAACCATGATAGACATTGGGGTTGCCAAGCCCAGTGCGCAAGGACAGGCAATAATCAGTACTGCCACAGCATTGATTAATGCATAAACCCAGCTCGACTCTTCTGGGCCGAACAGTCCCCATCCAAAGAAGGTAAGTAAGGCAATAGCCACTACAGCCATTACGAACCAACCTGCTACCTGATCAGCCATACGTTGCATGGGTGCTCTCGAGCGTTGAGCTTGCGCCACCATCTGTACGATCTGAGCCAACATGGTGCTTGAACCAATTTTCTCTGAACGCATGATCAATGAACCATTGGTATTCAGGGTAGCTCCAATGACTTTGTCGCCGACGCGTTTAGTGATTGGTAAAGGTTCGCCTGTCAGCATTGATTCATCTACTGAACTGCTTCCTTCAGTGACTACACCATCCACAGGAACTTTTTCACCTGGGCGAATTCTGAGTAAATCTCCTACATGGACATGAGTCAGAGGAACATCTTCCTCAGTTCCATCGGGCAGGATTCGGCGAGCTGTTTTAGGAGCAAGTCCGAGGAGTGACTTAATTGCAGCAGAAGTTTGCGAACGTGCTTTTAATTCCAGTATTTGCCCCAGTAGGGTCAAAGAAATGATGACCGCTGAAGCTTCAAAGTAAACAGCGACACGACCCATGGAGATAAATGAGTCTGGAAAGATTTGTGGTGCAATGGTCGCAACCACACTGTAAATAAAAGCAGCCCCTGTACCTAGACCGATCAGGGTCCACATGTTTGGGCTGCGATTCACAACCGATTGCCAACCACGGGAAAAAAATGGCCAACCTGCCCACAGTACAATCGGGAGTGACAACACTAATTCAATCCAGCTCTGAACTGCCATGTCGAACAGGTTCAGTTGATGGCCAAACATTGCCAAAAAAGTCACGACTATGGTGAGTGGCAGTGTCCACCAGAAGCGTCGACGGAAATCACGTAACTCAGGATTCTCATCTTCCTCTAACTCGGGAATGAGTGGTTCCAGTGTCATTCCGCATTTAGGACAGTTTCCAGGATGATCCTGTCTAATTTCTGGATGCATTGGGCAAGTATAGATGGTCGTGCCTGTTGTGCTTGCATCATTAACGGATTGAGTAGTCTGATGATGCTGTGTATGTGCATCGGCAGTCGTCGTTGCGGGTTTAGCGATATATTGCACCGGGCTGCTATGAAACTTTGATTGACATTTATCACTGCAAAAAAAGTAAGTTTTCCCCTTAAATTCCTCATGGTATTTCGATTCTTCAGTGACGGTCATACCACAGACTGGGTCTTTCAGTACGTCTGTTGTAGCCTGTGCCATATGGTCCTGGTTATGATTTTTTTGATCTGACATAAATAATTCTCTTATGGAAAAGTGGTTTTATGGCCGAATTTTGGAATAAATCTCGGAGTCTGTTGAGCATAGCTGTCATAGACAGCGCCAAACTGTTTACTCATTTCAGCCTCTTCCTTAATTGCCAAGCGGCTGTACATTAAGAGTAGGATTGGAAACATAATCAGTGTCAGTAAAGTTGGCCATTGCAATAAAAAACCCAGCAAGATCATCACAAAAGCCACGTATTGTGGGTGACGTATACGTGCATAAGGGCCTGTGATCGCTAAAGAATGCTGACGTTGCGCGTTGTACAGCACGTGCCATGACGTTGATAACAGGTAAAATCCATAGCCCAAGAAAACGTAACTGGCGATATGCAAAATGCCAAAATGTGGATCACCTTTTTCACCTAATAGCGTTGACCACAAGTGACCTGCATTATGAGAAAGTAAGTCAAGTTGAGGGAAGCGAGTTTGAAGCCAACCAGATAACAGGTAAATGGTTAAAGGAAAACCATACATTTCGACAAATAGAGCAATGATAAAAGCCGAAAAGGCCCCAAATGTACGCCAATCGCGCGCAGTGGAAGGTCTAAAAAAACTGAAAGCGAACATGATAAAAACTGCTGAGTTAATGATAACCAGCGTCCATAAACCATAAGCCGATTCCGCATGATTCATGATGGATCTCCTGATAAGAGCTATTTTTTGTTATCAGATATATCGGATTTTTTTTGCTGCGAGTGGTTATGCCCATGACCACCATGCATAAAAATATGCATCAGTGGACACGCTAAAAGGAATAAATAAGGCAAAGCACCGATAACGTGGGCTAAATGTTCCGTTAATAGAAAATAAGCTGCGATACCACCCAGCACGATTAGACCAATGGCATAACGTGTAGACCAGAAGTTAGGTACTGAATTATTTTCTTGGTGTTGGTGATTCATGGTGCTTTCCCCTAATTCATGGGTAACTATTTAGTTGCTGACGGAGGCATACAGTCCATCATCATCTGCATCATGGATTGCATCATGTCCATACGTTTTTCCATCATCTGCTGACGGTCAGCCATATTTGCATTCATGCTTTGGCTGCCCATCTGTTTCATCATACTCATACCTCCTTGCATGAGTTTCATGTGCTCAGCCATAAGTTTCTGACGTTCTTGTGGGGTTTTTGCAGCCATCATCTTCTCATGCATGGCTTGCATCGCCTTCATGTGTTGATCCATTGCAGCCATTTTATCTGTAGCAGTGGTGCTGGTAACTGTTTGCTTAATTGTTACTGCAGATGGTGCTGTTTTTTCAGGGTGGTGATCTTTGTGTTCATCGGATTGCTGTGCAAATGTATTCAATGACGCGGCTGCGATACATAAGCCCAAAAAAATGTTTTTGAATTTCATCATAATTTTTTCCTTTAAATAATTTGGAAGTAAAAGCTATGTTTTAGTACTGAACAGAGTCTAGGAATTTGACTACTAAACTGATGAAATTTTTGGTTATTCTCTGTCTCTCTTAAAAATTTTAGCACTATTAATTAATTATTTTTAAAAATGACAAAAATGTAATTTTGAGATCTTCTCGAAATATATAGTCTATGCTGAGATGACAAAAATTTTATTTAATATTAATCTTTTAAAACTATTAAAGTTGTTATGATTTTATGTGCTTAAAAAAATAAAAATGAAATGATTAGATGACTCCAAGGCTAGTTAGAGACACATTCTTAATGTAATTTACACTGTTATTCCTTTAAAGAAAAAATACAGTTGATCAAAATAGTTTTTTATAGAAAAAAGGGTGGATAATTTAATTATTAAACTTATTGGTATATTTATTAGATAGAAGGTAAAGAAGATTATTTTTAATATTAGGGTTTATAATCCAAATTTCAGAGTAAGGAATCTACTACTTATATAATAGAGATTCCATCTCCAAAACAGTACTACTGTATGAATGAGTTGTATTCAATGCAGGGAAGAATGTAGATCCTTAATACTAACGGAAAATTATTTTACTGAATTTTCATGTAAAGACTCATTTAATTGATCAATCACTGTCGTCCATTCACCATCAGAGTGTAGTTTTTCTTCTAAAAAATGACGTTGAGCATCAGTCCAAAAAATTGCTTGTGTTAAAAAAACATCTCCAGCTAGCTGATGGCTCTCTATGAATTTTGCAATTGCTTCTTCAGTAGAAGCTAAACCAAGCTGTTCAAATAATTTGGTCATTCTTGGACGTGTTTGAGTCATGTGCTTAGCCCACAAATTTATATTAGATCAAATTAAACATAACATGTTTATATTTAAACTAAAATATAAAAAATTAAATAGCTACTATTTTCTTAGACAAAATGATTACTACATTTCATAAATCAACCACCTACATAATTTGTTTGTTAAATGATCATTATTTTTCAATAAGATTATTTTAATAGTTAAAGATTTTAAATTTTAAAAATGACAAAAATGTAATTTTGAAGTCATCGCTCTGTTTCTGTCTCTCACTAATAATTGAAATATAAGAGGAGATGATGTGGTCTCATTAAATATAGATTTTATAAAGTCATCTCTAATGAACTAACGAATCAAGAGGAAACGTAAATGAAATTATTTCAAAATAAAATGACTGCTCTACGTAATGTTGTAGTAGCTGCAACGATGATTGTGGCTACTACAACTACGTTCGCTCATGTGAGTTTAGTGAGTGCGATTCCTGCGGAAAATGCATCTGTCCTTAGTCAACCAAAGAACTTGACCCTTAACTTTGGTGCAGAGGTTATGTTGATGAATATTAAGTTACTGGATGCTCAGCGAAGAGATGTTCCTTTAAAATATGAAGTTACGCATGACTTAAAGAAATCCTTTGATGTCGCTCTTCCGAAACTGAAAAAAGGTAAATATACCGTTGTCTGGACAACAATGGGGAAAGATGGCCACAACATGAATGGTGAATATAGTTTCACTATCAAATCAACTAAATAAGAATTGATTACCTTTCAACATGTCAGTGAGGTGCTGGCATGTTGTTCTAGAATGGACAAAAATAATGATTTCTGAATATTGGATGTGGGCCACTTGGTTAACTAAGGTTATTTTATATTTAAGTTTAGCTTTTGTCGTTGGTGGAGCCTTTTGCTATTTTTTACTTAGACAATATCTTGAACTAAAAGAATCGATTCTTAAATATATTACAATTGGCGCTGGATTAGGCCTAATTTCCAGTACCTTGGGATTTTTTATTCTGATTGGTAGTTTTGCCAATACTGGTATTACAGGGATGGTGGACCCCACGTATATTAATATATTGGTTAATACTCCGACGGGGTATATATACGTTCTTCGTTCTATTAGTTTTGCTCTTTTACTTCTTCTCATGGTGGTTAAAGTTAACAGGAACAAAGGTCAGTTTTCTATAATTGAAAGTTCAATATTTTGTATTTTACTTATCCCGATTATTTTTAGTTTTTCCCAGCTCGGACATGTCGCTAATTTAACCTTACTTGCTCAAATTTTATTATCAATCCATATTCTAGTTATGTCGTTATGGATGGGGTCTTTATATCCGTTATGGAAAACCAGCCGGGAAATAAGTGGTTTACCTTTAAAAGATCGCATGCATGTATTTGGACGTATTGCTGCTTTCATTGTTGGGATATTAATCGCCTGTGGCGCTAGTGTAGCTCTTCTTTTAATTAAAGATTTTAATACCTTAATCAATACTGCATATGGCTATGGTTTCATGGTTAAAATGTTTTTTGTTATAGGTATTCTACTTTTAGCTGCCTTCAACAAATGGTATTTCACCCCGCATCTTCAACATCCTAAATTTGCTAAACACCTTAGTCATGCCATTTTATTTGAGATGTTATTAGGTCTATCAATTCTATTAACAACAGGCTATATAACCACTGTCGTGGGTATTGAATAAGAGAATTTCAAAATAAGGTTATTGAGGAAATTTAACATTAGTACTTTTATCTTTTGTAGCTGAGCAATAAAGTTTCTACTGGACTGCCAGCTTACGACAATCAGAACAGTAAAATCGCATCATAAGGCATTTATATATTAAAGGTAGTCACCGGTTTTTAGCTTCAATCCATAAGAGTCTCATCTATTCAGTTCACTACTATTGATTGAAATAACTATCTTATAAATTTCAAAGTGATCGTAGATGACAAAAATGTCATTTTTAAGTCACGTTAATGTTGGTTAAGTACTTTTACTGTAGTCATTAGAACGCTATGCTTTAGAATACTCTGATGAAAACTATGGATGTAAACAGACCAAGTTACAGCAAGTAACTGATTCAGAGAAAGGCTGGTTGTATGGTGAAAGTTTAGAGTTACTGTTCTAATGGTTTAAACAAATGTTTTGTTAAAAAGGAGCAACATATGAAATTTCACATCGCTAATATGACTTGTGGTGGTTGTGCACGAGGCATTACTACTGCAATTAAAGAGCTCGACTCGAATGCATCACTCGATATTGATTTACAAAACCGTATCGTTGAAATCAACACAACGGTTAGTCAGGATAAAGTCATTGCCACTCTCGGTGATCGTGGATTTACAGCTGAGCCTGCTTAATCTCTGTTAGAGTAAAGTGGTAATCCCTTATCACTTTACTTACTCTTGTTTTTCTCATCGTACAGATAAAATCTGTACTTGCTTGCAATAAAAGTGCTGCCTGAATTCCCAATTATCTTGGTTCGAGCTGATCTTCGCATATAGAACTCAGCATATCTAAATGATAGAGATCGTATATGAGTACCGAAATGACTGATACGCCACACTACAGTGAAACATTAGAGATTGAGGGGATGACATGTGCTTCTTGTGTAGGCCGTGTGGAAAAAGCTTTAAAATCTGTTGAGGGTGTTGAATCGGCTCATGTAAATCTGGCTACCGAAAAAGCAGTCATTTATGCGCATCAACCACTTGATCGCGCTACTTTAATTAAAGCCGTAGAAAAAGCAGGCTACGAAGTGGAAGTATTGCAACCGATAGAGCTTACGATAGAGGGTATGTCATGTGCTTCTTGTGTAGGTCGAGTAGAAAAGGCTTTAAAATCTGTTGAAGGAGTTGAGTCGGCTCATGTAAATCTGGCTACTGAAAAAGCGACTATTCAGGCAAGCTCATCTGTCACTCGTGACTCGTTAATTCAGGCTGTCACCAAAGCAGGGTTTGAAGCAAAGTCAGTTCATCAAACTACGGAAAGCTTTCAAGATAAAAAGAATATTGAATTAGAAAAACTTAAAAAAGATTTAATTTTGTCAGTCTTATTGACTCTACCCGTTTTTATTTTAGAAATGGGATCACACCTGATTCCCGCCTTTCATACGTTTATGATGGATAACATTGGCCAACAAAATAGCTGGTTAATGCAATTTTTCTTGACCACAGTAGCATTAATTTTTCCAGGCCGACGCTTCTTCAAAAAGGGCATCCCAAGTTTATTCCGCTTAGCACCAGACATGAATTCCTTGGTGGCTGTAGGAACATTGGCTGCTTATCTTTATTCAGTGGTTGCTACTTTCTTTCCAAGTGTCCTGCCACAAGGCACGGTCAATGTTTATTATGAAGCTGCAGCGGTTATTATCACTTTAATTCTATTAGGTAGATTTTTTGAAGCCAAGGCAAAAGGCCGAACGTCTTTAGCAATTCAACATCTAGTTGGAATGCAGCCTAAAGTTGCCAGAATACAGCTCAATAATCAGGTGATAGAAGTTCCGATTGCCGAAGTTCAAACAGGAACGATTGTAGAGATTAGACCAGGCGAGCGTATCCCTGTCGATGGTGAAGTTATTCACGGCCAAAGTTTTATTGATGAATCCATGATTACTGGCGAGCCTATGCCCGTTGAAAAAACGATAGGCTCTACTGTGGTAGGAGGAACAATTAACCAAAGTGGCAGCTTAAATATCAAAGCCACCTCTGTTGGTAGTTCATCAGTGCTTTCTCAAATCATCCGAATGGTTGAACAGGCACAGGGTTCCAAGCTGCCTATTCAGGCATTGGTTGATAAAATTACCATGTGGTTTGTACCTGTAGTAATGGGTCTCTCTCTTTTAACTTTTATTACTTGGTTTATCTTCGGCCCTGAGCCAGCCCTAACGTTTAGCTTAGTTAATGCAGTTGCGGTACTCATTATTGCATGTCCTTGTGCAATGGGACTTGCAACGCCTACATCAATCATGGTGGGAACTGGGCGTGGTGCTGAAATGGGTGTTTTATTCCGTAAAGGGGAAGCTTTGCAGCTGCTCAAAGAAACTAAAGTGGTTGCTGTTGATAAAACAGGGACCCTGACTGAAGGGAAACCAATTTTAACCGATCTGCATGTCTTAGAAGGGTTTGAATACAATGCCGTACTTTCACTTATGGCAGCCGTTGAATCAAAGTCTGAGCATCCTATTGCTCGAGCAATTGTACAAGCCGCTATAGATAAGGAATTAATCCTGTCTCCTGTTGCTGATTTCAAGTCAGTCACGGGCTATGGAATAGAAGCAACGGTGTCTGAACATTTGGTTCATATTGGTGCAGATCGATATATGGAAAAACTAGGTTTGAATCCTAATGTTTTTTCTCAATTTTCGGATCGTTTGGGAGAAGAAGGAAAAACCCCTCTCTATGTTGCGATTGACCAGAAACTTGCTGCCATTATTGCTGTAGCAGATCCAATTAAAGAATCAACATTTGCTGCAATTGAAGCGTTACATCAGTTAGGTTTAAAGGTTGCCATGATTACAGGTGATAACCGTCATACAGCTCAAGCGATTGCAAAAAAACTAGGTATTGATGAGGTTATTGCAGAAGTCTTACCAGAAGGTAAAATAGAGGCCGTTAAAAAATTAAAAAATCAATATGGTAAACTCGCATATGTTGGAGATGGCATTAATGATGCCCCTGCACTTGCAGAAGCAGATATTGGTTTAGCAATAGGTACAGGTACAGACGTAGCTATTGAAGCTGCTGATGTGGTTTTGATGTCTGGCAACCTGAAAGGAGTGCCAAATGCTATCGCTTTAAGCAAAGCGACTATAACCAATATTCGTGAAAATTTATTTTGGGCATTTGTTTACAATGCAGCTCTGATTCCTATTGCAGCAGGTGTACTTTATCCGCAATTTGGACTGCTACTTTCTCCTGTATTTGCTGCTGGTGCAATGGCTCTCTCGTCAATATTTGTACTAGGAAATGCTTTACGATTAAAACGTTTTAAAGCCCCCCTTGCAATTATTTAACCATTTTTTATATACATTTAAAGTTTTGTTGGCTTTACTTTATATATTTGGAAATAGTCTAAGCCATGTTGGCTTTTATTAAATATCATACAGTTGATATTCTAATTATTTGAGAGGGATTAAGATGAAAAGAATTTTATTAATATGCTTTATAGGCATGTCATTTACCTATGCGAATGCTCATTCTGGGGGAACGAACTCACAGGGTTGTCATACCAACAGTAAAACTGGTGATTACCACTGTCATTAATAGGTGCGCACACAGTTTTTTTATTTAAAAGACTGTGCTTTAAAGTTATAAGTAGCGTTTAACTAAAGCTAAAAATTCATTCAGTTCTTTTTCCTTTATTTTCTCAGTATCACCGAGTACATGTTCTCTAAGATGAAGTTCTATTAACTCATTCATTAAGCCATTTATCGCACCTTTAATTGCTGCAACTAGCTGTAATACCTCAATACAAGAATTTTCAGAATTTAAAATATTCTGTTCAAGGGCATTAGTTTGACCTTGAATTCGTCTAATCCGATTTAAAATTTTTTTGTTCTGATTTAAGTGAGACATACTATTCAACCTCAAGAACATATACTATGGGGGAGTATTAATTGTGGTGCAATAAAATGTAATATCTAAATAATGTTAAAAGTGACCATTCGCATCAATTTGACGAAGGAAATCCTTTAGCACAAAAGAAAATTTTAATCGCAACCATCCTCACTGGTGTAATGATGGTGTTTGAAATTTTTGGAGGATGGTTCTTTAATTCCATGGCTTTATTGGCTGATGGATGGCATATGAGTTCTCATATGTTGGCATTGGGCTTAGCTTATTTTGCCTATAAAATGGCTCGAAAATATGCTCGTGATCAGAGATTCTGTTTCGGTACATGGAAGATAGAAATCTTAGCTGGATATTCGAGTGCCATTTTATTGATGGTTGTTGCTGTATTCATGGGTGTTCAATCGATAGAACGTTTATTCAATCCTGTGAATATTCACTACAACGAGGCAATTTCAATTGCGATTGTTGGCTTGATCGTTAATTTTATTTGTGCCTGGTTACTACGTGAAAATGGTCACCACCACCATCATCACTCTCATGATGACCATGACTTAAACCAGAAAGCCGCTTTTCTTCATGTAGTAGCAGATGCAGTAACTTCTGTATTAGCGATTATTGCACTTTTCGCAGGGAAGTATTTTGGATGGGATTTTTAGATGCAATTCTAGGGATCGTAGGTGCAGTGCTTGTAGCACAATGGTCTTGGGGATTGATTAGAGAAACAGGTAAAACATTGCTTGATGCAGAGATGGAACATCCTGTAGTAAAGGAGATTCAGGAAGTTGTAGAGGAATTAGATAACCAAATTACGATTACTGATCTGCATGTCTGGAAAGTAGGTAGAAGTAAATTTTCATGTATTTTATCCCTAAATACAGTTAATGACTCCTTAACAGCAGAGGTAGTTCGTAAAGCTTTGTCAATTCATGAAGAGATTGTTCATATTTCTGTTGAAATTAACAAGAATTTCCATGTTGTTTAAATTAATATTTATTCCTTTTAAACTTTATCAGTCTATTTATGTAAATCTTAGATTAGAATTTGTTTGTTGTAGAGCGTCGGGGCGCCTCGGCAATTCTGCGTGTTGAAATAGAAAGGAAAATTCATTACTTTAAAGCGCAAAGCGTGTTGCAGATGCAGCTCTTATTCCGAGGAATTTTACACTGGTATCGCCCGCCGATAGAAACACCAGATCCGGCAGTCAGGACGTAAATAACCATTCCTCCAGTTTAAATAAAAAAACCTGCAGATTCGATGCAGGTTTTTTTTAGAGATAATCAATCGCGTCTTATTTGGCTTTACGCTCTTTCTCGATCAGGTAATTCACCACCTGAATGACTTTGGCATCATTACCCTGCACAATATATTTACCATTCACGGTCACTGCCGGAACACCACTTAACTGATACTGAGCAGCCAGATTTTTGGCTTGGGCAATTTTCGAAGTGATCGGGAAAGATTTATAAGTGCTGTTAAATTTCGCTTCAGGAATACCATAGCGGGTATAGAACTTGGCCAATTGCGCCTGTTCTAAAATTGGACGTTGCTTATCATGAATATCATGGAATAATTGTAAATGTGCTTTTTGACGCACACCCAATGCTTCAGACACATAATAAGCACGCGCTGCCTGCTCCCAGAGTGGATTCATTGCAGCCGGCGTACGTACAAAACGTACATCTTTTGGTAATTTTTTCAACCAGCCCTGCATATGTGGTTCAAGCGCGAAACAGTGACCACAGCCGTACCAGAAGAATTCACGTACCTCAATTCTGCCCGGTTTTTCGACTTTGACTGGTTTTGCAACCACCTGATAGTCCTGACCTGCCACAAAATTGGCCATAGCATTGCCTGAAAAGGCCAAAACAGATGCGGCAACAGCTCCTAAAAGGAATTTTTTCATTGGGATTATCGTCCTCTAAATCATTATGCTTAGTGTATGGGTTCACTATAAATCAATTATGCCGGTTCCGTTTTCATGCTGCGAACTTTTGTGCTATCAGAACCGCTACATTAAAGTATGCGACTGATTTTAAGTCAGTTAATATGGCCATTCGACCGCTATGTGTTTTTAGATAATCACAAAAGTTAAACTTTGAGTAATAAAAACGGTTATAATTTCTACGATTAAAACGTAGTGGTCAAACCTACAGTAAATATTAGCTTCTTACTATTCTCTTCAGTAACAGCCGCGTGGCTCTGAGAATGATCTTCTGACATACAATAGTTTCCTTATTCTATTTACGATTAGCTGAGAGACTTGAGTAAGCCTCAATATTTCTGCTAAAAATTGCTTACTATAATTGGTCAAGAAGCTTTCTTTTCATTTATCCACCGGGACAATATTGGTAATAAAACCAACATAAGAAGGGTTGATGAGATAATTCCTCCAATAACCACATTTGCTAGTGGGCACTTTACTTTTTTCTCCAATTCCAATGCCTCCCTAACTAATTAGAGAGTTTTAAGCATTATTACATGAATCTTTCCAGTACTATTGTTGCAAATATACTAAGTTGCATATTTATTCCTGCCTATGTATAGGAGCATATGTAACCCTAAAGTTTAAAATAGTCTTTTCGGATTATTTAAAAATTTGAAAATGGTAAAGAATAAATTAAAAACAATAAATATATTTATCATTCGATTTAAAAAAATTAATTAATCTTAGTTACACCATACTAAAAATAACTAATTTTTAGTTTTCCTAGTTATATGTGCTTCATTATAATTTTGAATTAATTCTCTTCACACCCTTTGCTTTTTTCATTGTTAATTATTTCTAAATTTTTCTCTAAGAAACGAAGTCCCCCATCAGCAAAACTACTGGTTGAAAAAACTATAGTAAAAATAACTAAAACAATCTTCATATATATATTATTGAATCTAATCATATCTTGGACCAAAAAATAATTTCTTCATATACTAATTCCTAGATATATACACCTAAATGACAACCAAATTACAAATTTGTAATTTTGTTAAGGTTTGTCCTAAAAAAAATAAATTAATACTATTTTAACAAAGATAAGTTGTTGCTGAAAAATTTGAATTGTAAGGGATTTAATTAGGCACTGTTGCAAATAGAGATTTGAGTCGATGATGTTCCCTTTAAAAAGTACTTAGAGACCGAAAACCCTGTTGATTAGACACACTTCACCCTGAGGCTGACCATAATAAAATGACGATGCTTGTCC
>NZ_VPAV01000025.1:0-32673 GCF_013418995.1 Acinetobacter sp. YH12106 | reverse complement strand
GTACATAGTGCACTAGGTTATGTATCACCTTTTGATTTTGAAGCAATGTACTATGATAAGATTAACCCGTTAGGTCAGGTGGCCTAACTTAAATAAAAAACTCTCCGACAAACCCGGTACGGTTCAGAAAAACCGAGGGCTGCAGGATATTCTGATCGCCTGTGTAGATGGACTAAAAGGCTTTCCTGATGCCATTAACAGCGTATACCCGCAAACCCACATCCAGCTGTGCATTATCCACATGTTGCGCAACAGCTTGAAATATGTGTCATGGAAAGATTACAAGGCGGTCACTCAGGATTTAAAAGCCGTTTATCAATCACCCACTGAAGAGGCAGCCTTGATGGCCCTGGATCAATTTGCCCAAACATGGGATAACAAGTACCCACAGATCAGCAAAAGCTGGCGTACACACTGGGAGAATCTGAATACCTTCTTTGCTTATCCAGCCGAGATACGCAAAGCCATCTACACTACCAACGCAATCGAGTCATTAAACAGCGTAATACGCCAAGCGATCAAAAAACGTAAAGTCTTTCCAACGGATGATTCTGTACGTAAAGTGATTTACCTGGCCATTGATGCAGCATCTAAAAAGTGGAATATGCCGATTCGCGACTGGCGTTTAGCCATGAGCCGCTTTATTATTGAATTCGGTGACCGCTTAAGCAATCACCTTTAAATTGATGAAAAGCAATTACACAAAATTATTTACAGGCTCCCCTCAGGCTCTTTACAGTCTCAACAAAAGCCCCTACTTTTAATTGCGTAGGGGCTTTACTTATTCATGATTCTTCTTCGCCATATAAAGCAGTACATACAACATACAGAATCTCTTCACCCTTTGAGTCAGGTATTACAGGTTCATATTGAGGTGAACGAAAAACATAAGAGTCAATTAACTTAGTTTTCTTATACGCATAGTACGCAAGAAACCCTAATTCATTTGTCCTACATTTAACTCCATATTTAACTAATCTATGATCACCAACACTCAAACCATCTTTAGATAAATCTGTATGAACTACCATCTTTAACCAAACTTCTGCTTGTTGTAGTGTTTCATAAGTCTTAACAATACGATCTGGATCTATATAAGTAGTAAACTCATCATCTTTATTCCATTCCATCCAATCAGCTTGAGCCACAACAGGAACAGCAATTATTAAACTTAATAATAATTTTTTTAACATGACTTCCCCCCTTAGAACTAAATAAATTATAACAGCCATAAAAATTTAATCACATGCAGAAAGTAGCCGTTTCCGCTTCTTTGCGACTTCACATGACGCAAGCCGTCTTATTGTCAACGGCATTCTAAAATTGACCCCTTTTACCTTACAAATGGCAAAGTAAAATTGACCCCTGAAATCAGAGAAAGAGCGGTTCAATTACTAATTGAATCTGAAAAAGATTATCCTTCTACTTGGGCAGCAATCACAGCTATTGCTCCTAAAATCGGTTGTACTCCTGAAACATTGCGTGTTTGGTATCAAAAATATTTAGATCAACAAAATCCTGTCAAAGTACAACAGATATCTGATCAAGAAAAAATGAAGGGTAATCCCCCCTAAAATACTAGCTCTTTAAAAGAGGCAGTATTATGCTTTTACAACATGGTGTTTAACTTGAGAAACTGAATTTAAAACAATCTACTGTAACTCTTCCAGACAGATATGAAATTAATCCACCCCTAGCCCTTTAAACACCGCATCTACCGGATCTGCATAGAAGCTGGTCTGGAACTTGGTAAACAGTTCCACAGGAATCGTTGGGATATCTGCCGCACTACTCATTGGCAAAGCAACCTTCTTGGCACCCGCATCAAAAGCAACTTGCAGACATTCGGCAATACTTTCCACGGGCGTTACAGATCCACCCAAGCTCATATCACCCAGTACCACCATCTGACTTTGTACCGATCGTCCTAAGAGGCCAGAAGCGAAAGCCACTAAACTTGGCAGAGCAAGATGGCTGAGCGGGCCGGTATTCTGTAACTCCACCACATGTAAGTGGAAGTCATGTTCCAGTACCTTACTGCCCCCCGAGATCCGAGAGGCGTTGGCCTTGAAGTAATCAAAAGCAATCTTGACCTGTTCTTTGGCACTGCTTGAATTCCATAAGCCAGATGTCGCCAACTTTCCTGAACCTTTAGTGACTTGAAGTTCTAAGCGGTATAAGCCTGGCATGCCCTTATTACTAAGGCCAATGGTATATAAGAAACCTGGCTTGGCTGGACCTTCGGGAATAAGTCCACCTCCACCCTGCTCTTTGACTGAAACAAAATGTTCTTCTAAGGTATCATTATCGATATAGCTGAAATGCACATCATAGAATTCCATGCCACCAATTTTTTTCAGCTGCTCTTTGACCCGACGGCGTACCTGCAGCGCATATTCCAGACATTGGCGTACATCTTCTTTATTAAACTGACCGTGTGGGTAAAGCAGCTTCATCAATCCAGAAACCGTCTTGCGAACGGCAATCACATCGCGCTGATTCAGGTTATTTCCGAGTTTGAAGTACTTCTCAATGGCATCCGCAAAACTACGCTTGCGCATTTCCCGGAAGAATTCAGCCAGATAATCAACGATTAGACCATAACGGTTGGTGAAGAACTCCGGGCGCATCTTGGGAATTTCCCAGCCGGGGATGTAAGCATGAAAACGATCGAAGAATGCCGAATCAATCATGGCTTCCGGGAAAGGTGCCAATAGATGGCTGGTTTTGACCAGGGATTCCACGCTTTGGTTGATATTACCCACAAAAACCATTGAAGCTGAGGCTTCCATCTGTTCCCGGCCACGGGCAAAAGATCCCGAGGCCATGTAGTCTTTCATGATCTGCACGCCATCTTTGTCCTTAAAGGAAATACCGGCGACTTCATCAAAGGCCACTACATCCCATAACCCCACCAGACCAATACGGCGGCTACTCATGTTATAGAACAGATTGGCGACAGTCGTTTGCCCACCCGAGACTAAAATACTGTTCGGTGAACACTCTTTGTAAATATGGCTTTTACCGGTACCGCGTGGCCCCAGCTCACAGACGTTATAGTTGTTTTCGACAAAGGGAATCATGCGCGCCAACAAGTGCCATTGCACCTCCTCTTTTAAGGAAGCCGGCTCCATACCGATCGAACGGATTAAACTCTCGCGCCACTGCTCAGTGGTTAACGCTGCCCGTCCGTTGAACAGCTCATCCATATTCATATTGGGCATCTGAATCGGCTTGAGTAAGCTCACCCCAAATGGAGAACTAGTCTGTCCTTCTTCAAAATAATAACTGAGCGTAGCAATGACCCAGATACCACCGACCAGCAGCTTTTCATACTCTTTGACGATGCCTGCCGAGATCTCGGCATCTTTGATGCCCAGATTACTAAATGATGCTTCGTATTTGTCCTTACGCTCATTCAGCTTTACGGTCACCCGATCAATGACCTTATAACTGCCACGCTCACGAACCAGGGATTTCACCTTCTCAGCTTCATCAGGTCGTACATAATTCTCAGCCAGTACGGTCTTTACGTTACGTAGTCCCTGTTCAATGATCTCTGGGTCATCCGAGGCACAGTACATCCCCAGCAGGTATTCGAGTACATAGACAGGGACATTGGCCCCTTCTTTAATCAGTTTGGTCAGATCCTTACGTACCACCCGCCCGGCAAAGTGTTCATTCAGCAGCTGATCCAGTTCTTTATCGTTAGCCAATTCCATATACGCCACGCTCTATCGTTAATTCGTTATCAGAAGAAGTCATCAGTAAATGCCAGATCAATGGTGACCTTATAGCGTTCCATTTCGATATTCAGGTCTTTGTCCTTCAGCACTAAAAAGTAATCTTTCTTACGGTCAAAATCAGTGCCAGACAATGAGAGTCTGACCTGTTTGACCCGATCGGCAACAGAGTCTGTACTGCTATCAAAAGTCAAAGTTTCTTCACTGGAAACTTTGAGATCCCCATCATAAATGGCAATGGATAAAGTCACTGGCATGACCAGCTCACTGACAGCTTCAGTTTGCATCAAATCAAACTTCTGGATGTTATTGACCATCTTCAGCGTGGATTTGGTAGAAATGACCTCAACTTTACGCTTGGTCCGCTGTCCAGCCTTTTCACCACGTAGCTGTTTTACCATCAGTACCGGCACCACAATTTCCTGAGGCATGGCTCCGCCATGCACGAAGCGTGAACCACCAACGAAATGGAAGCGATTGGCACCCTTTGGAATCCAGAAATCCGTTGCTGATACCGTGCCTGCCGTGGCTTGGGTTGAGCCTTTCCAGGCTTCCTTGCTCTCCGGCAAGCCATGCCCAATCACATAGCGTTTTTTGCTCTTCAATGTATTGGTAGGTTTTTCAGTCAAGCTTGAACGATCCGCAGATTCCAGTTTACTTTGCTGGAACAAGAAGCCATGGTCGGCTGTAATCAACAGGGTGGAAATATTGAAGTGCATTAAAATTTTACGGCTGAGTTCAGTCAGCTCTTCAATAGCATGTTCCACCGCCATAAAGGTCTCAGATTCTGTCGAGGCGCTGTCACCGCGTGCATCAATCACGTTGTGATAAACGTAAATCAGCTCATAGTCTTTCAGCGCTTCACGGCCTTCATCACGCGACCAGCCTTTTACCATTTCAGCGGTTACTGCCAATCCATTATAGGCAGCCAGAATTTTGGATCGTGCTGCAGTCCCTTTGCTGGACTGCCCATCTACTAAAACATCATCCCCTGCGGCCTCTTTGTACTCCAAAGTCTGATGCGGCAACAACGAGGCCATGCCAAGTGTGGTGTAACTTGGTACAACACCCAGCTGTGAAGACAAGGTCGCTTCAGAATAACGCTTTTCATTAATACGATCACGCAACTCTACCGCAGCTTCATAGCGGAAAGCATCACTGATAATTACCACAATACGGCGTTTCGTTGCAGAATTGAGTAAGGGTCTGACGTGGGTATCGTAGAAGTTCTGCTGATTTGGGATATCTGCCACTTTCCAAACATTCAAGCGTTGCTCAGCTTCAACCCGCTCTCCCCAGTTACGTGCCAAGTGGTCAATAAACCAGTAGGAGTAGCAATTTTCCACTTCTTCATCAAGTTTTTTCAGGATATCGACATGAGCGCGTTGAGAAGCAGCACTGTAGTGGCGATAGGCCATATCAAAGCGATACAACTCTTGCTCGTAGGCTTTATACAAGGCTTCGCTAGAGTCGAAATAGAAACCGGCATCAAACAGCAGTCGCAGGCTGAACAGCTCAATCGCTGCCTGCAACGCTGTATAGACGGTACGGTATTTACGGCGGGTTGCATCGTCCTTATGTTTGGAAGCCCAATAGCCATCCAGACGGGTAGAAATAACCGTTTTGAAATGTTCCAGTTCAGCTTTGGCTGCTGCGGGGATATGACTGGCCAAATCAACAATGATCTTTTGTTCAATCACTTCAAAGGTCATGACATCGAGCAGCTGCTCCAGATCAAAAGCCCCGACCTTTTCTTGGATCCGCAGTGCATTGGCCACGGTCTGGGAGAGTGTATCGAAGGTTGGGTAGTATTTGGAGCTGTCTCTCCAGCGTGACAAAAAGGCTCTGGCTGTTGCACGGGAGCTGACTGATGACATCACCAGTTCTTGAGCCCATAACGGTATATCGCCCAGGCTTTCACAGAAACCTGTAGTCATCAAACGGATAAAGAACGTACCGAGCTTGAATGGTACTTCCCCATTCAATTCTTCAACCGATGCTGGATAACCAATTTCCGCCTGTAATGCGGTCACCAAAGCCGGCACCAGTTGGAATTTTTCCAGTTCAGCAAAGGATTCTGGATTGACTTCCAGAGCCAGGTTCTGCTGTACCATTTCATCTGCCAACGCCAGAACAATATGCATCAGCTCGGCACTGTCGGCCTTGACCACAGCTGCAATCATGGCCATATCCAGATTCTGTTCATCTGCATCAGACTGGATATAGCGTTTTAAGGTGCTCAGACGCGCTTTGGCTTTAAGGAATTCTTCACGTTTGGCCAGATGTTCTCTTAGACTCTGCTGCTGTAAACCCAGCTCATTGAAAATAATCGAGAAACGATCGGCATAGAAGCTGCGTGAATACAGCTTGATGTCCAGTAACCAGTCTTTTTCGGTTTCAGGCTCAGCACTTGGGAAATACAGCAAGTATTTGCCCTGCTGATCTTCAAGTTCCAGTTTAAGCTTAATCGCAAGGCTGGATTCGTCTGCCATATTTAAAATATGGATATCATTTAGCTCTAGGGCTTTGATTTCTTCAGTAAATGAATGCTCTGCATCGTACCAAAAGACAATTCGGTGCTGTTCAGTATAAAAGGCTTGTTCCAGGCCTTGCTGTAGTTGACTTAAGTTCATGCAACCACCTCTGCATGATCTAGTGTGGAAGAAAAGCTATTCATCACTTTTCCCCCGTCACAGCTTTCACTTCAGCCAACAAGTCCCCAAACTTGCCATAGTTCACTTTCACCCCATCATCTAGATCCAGTGATATACGCTGATCGGCATAGTGACGCAGTTTTTCTTCAAAGCTACTCAGTTCAGCCTGTTGCTTATGCAGATTTTGTAGTTCTTTCTCTTTACGTTTAATTTCAGCAGCGGAATCACTGTTTTCGATTTCACTTTGCAAAGAGTTAACCATCGCTGCCATTTTAGAAATCAGTGGCATGACGTATTCAGTACGCATACGTGCCAAAGTGCTTTCGTTGTAGCGGTGCAAGTACACCAACGCCTGGAAAGCACCTTGTTTACCACTGCTGAATAACCAGTAGATCGGGCGCTTTTTATAGGTTTGCATGTGGTCTTTATAGAATTTGCTGGCTAAGTAACGGCGAATGGTATCTTCAGCGGTTTCATTGGCTTTTTTACCCAAGCTTTCTGCCAGCCACAGCATATTAGCGTCTAGTGTGTCTTTACCCCAAACCGCAGTTAAGAACTCTCGAATACGATGGGTGGCATCGTCTTCAAACCAGTGCACTTCGGTCAGTGGAATAATACCGTCAGCATCCGCTGGGAATGTTTGATAACGGCTGGTATCAAAATCCTGATTGCCTGCATGGGCATAGATCAAGCCCGGCTCATCCAAGCTATAACGTCCCATCATACAGCCAACTATATAGCTAATTAATTCAGTAAGAGTGTCGTACCTTATTCTTTCTTCTCTCTTATTATGCGGCACTTCTAGGCCAAATCTATAATCTGGATTACATGTTAATGTAATTTCATTCGCCTGAATTTCATTAGTTATTTCATCTGTAAGTTTAAAATAATCAATAAATAGTTGATTATTCTTTTCTTCTAATTGTTTTGTTTTTTCAACTATATTTTCCCAATAGTTCCTTAAAGATAAATAAGTATTTTTAAGATCACCTTCTTTAATTTCATTACGTAATAAATGAAGCTGTTGAAAATCCCAAGATCTTTCATATAAATCCCAATCTTCTTTATGTATTCTTATTAATTCTTGAGCTATTATTATAACGGCGCGATCAATCGAATTTAAATCGATTATTTTAAATAAACTTTTTACATTACCCACTTGATAAACCATTGTCGGATTCAAAATATTAATAATTTTTTGAGCAATTTTTGATGTCAAGAACCCTAATGCGACAGGAATGTTTTTAGAATCTTTCATAAAAATCGATGGACTAATAGAATCAAATATTACATTATCTGGTAATAATCTAACACCAAAAAATGAACTAGAAACCTTAGTCCAAGCTATTCCAGGTTTAAAATAAAATTCCTTACCTTGTAAACCTGAATTTTTATTGCTCTTAATTGTCTCTCCATTATTCGACCAGTCAACTACATGTTCTAAATTACCATACCATCTTCTATATTCGCCACCTTTATGGTATTTAAACCATTTCTGACTTTCAATCGGGACTTCCGCCCAAAATCTAAGGAATCTATTATTATCTCCTGTTTTAAGTCCCTCGGTAATCTTACTAAAATACTCATCAGTTATTACATTTTTAAAAATTGCTAACTCTTTATTCGTCAACCAATAAGCAATAGGACTACCTGGAACTTTCTTAAAATCATCTGGTTTAGTGTTAAAAAACCAACTGCAATCAGGATTATTAATGGCTTCTATAGTTTTTGGTGCTTGATTTTCATAACCTTTAAATTCAGATAATTTAACATAACTACCAACGAAATTTGGTATGTGTACTTTTCCTATAATAAAAGCACATACAGGAACACATGCAGGTTCAAAGGCATTATATTCAAGCTGAATGAGTGATTGAATTGTTGCATCGATCACTAATTTGGTACGCATTTGTTCAAATGAAGATATAAACATCCAAA
The DNA here is from genome assembly GCF_013418995.1 of Acinetobacter sp. YH12106. Taxonomy (NCBI): domain Bacteria; kingdom Pseudomonadati; phylum Pseudomonadota; class Gammaproteobacteria; order Moraxellales; family Moraxellaceae; genus Acinetobacter; species Acinetobacter sp. YH12106. Next base: position 24,338 of record NZ_VPAV01000025.1, on the reverse strand, counting down.
CGTAAGGCGTTACAAATGCTGTTTCACCAGATACTTTAGAAAGTTCTTGGCAACGTTCTATGAACATTGCAAACATGTCAGATTTACTGTCTGGGAATTGCATTTTGGCAAAATCTTTAAGTGCAGTATTCATTCCCTTACCGCCCATATACGGCGGGTTAGCGATTACAGCATCATATTCTTTAGCTAAGAGTTTTGCTTGAATCACCAAAGGCAATAATTTTTTAGCAGCGGCTTTCTGTAAGGTATCGCCATCAGCCACTAAGTCTTCTAAGGTATTCTCCAAATCAGCAAAGTCTTGTAGTTGGCTTTCCATACAGATTAAAGAACCAAAAGTTTTGGCTTCTTTAAACTTTTCTACCAGTTCTTGAATCAAAGCATAACGCGTATCATTGTCCGGGCTGCTTAAATCCTTTTGGTCATTGCCAAACAGATCTACATGACTCCCTTTTTGCCATGCTTGATTTAAGTTGAGATATTGCCAGATTTGATCTGCATCCAACTCAAGACTGTCCTGTAACGCAATAATATTCAGCTTCGGTGGATTGCTAAATAAACGGCGGTCATCCTCACGCGCTTTCATCAACAGCGCAAAACTGGCCAATTGTGCGGCTCGGGTATCAATATCAATCCCGTACAGGTTATTTTCCAGAATCAAACGTGGAATATCCCGGCTGCGGTAACCACGTTCTAAATAAATCGCTTTGAGGCAATCATAGGCTTCCACCAGAATATGCCCCGAACCACAAGCCGGATCCAGCACGGTCATGCTTTCAGGGTTTAAGCTATCGCCATCTTCACTGATCCGCACATCTATCAACTGTTTCAGCTGTGCATTGACTTCGTCGCTTTGCTCAGCCGGCTGAATATAGTATTCCCATGCGCTGGCCAGGGTACTTTCTGGATGGGCCATCATCCATAAACGACCGACACTGTTCTGTACCAAATATTTCACAATCCAGTTCGGGGTAAATAACTGTGTCGCGGCAGGAATGTCCTCACTCTTGACGACTTTACCAATCACCTGGTCTTTCTTTTCAGAAATATAGAACTGATACAGCCAGCCAATAATCTGCACATCCGACCAGTCTTCTTCCGGAATGCTGCTGACCAAATCACGAATCAAGGAATCGGTTTTGGTTAAATTGTCAGGTAATAACAGTTCTGACTCATCAGAAACCTGTTCAAACAGCAGTGGCATCACCTGATTTAACGCATGACACTGCGCCAGTAACAGTTCCCGGTACAGCTCTTCATCTTTATTGCCATCCAGCTTAAGCTCAGCCACACGGCTAGCATCTAAACCCGGTAGGTCGATATCCAGACATTCTTCCAGAATCTGCGGCAAGCCGGCGCTGCCATCAGCACTGCTCAGCACACGGCGGCCATGATCGAGTAAGCCTTTGCATTCCATGTAGCGAATCGCACAGAGACGGTTAAACCAGCTGTAAGCGATATAATCAATCGTCTGCTCAAAACTGCTGGTTTGAATGCGCTTGATCAGCTTCTCACGAGTTTTCATGACGGATAGCGGAAAAACCTGATCGCCAATCAGCAGCAAGTCGCCTTTCTGTTCAGCCGGTAAAATGCTGTCTGCGGTGATGCCATACTTGGCCGCCTGCTTGCGCATCGCTGCGATAAAATCATTGCGTGCTTGCGGTGCGTATTTTTTAATATTACTGGTATTCATTTAAAAACCTTCAATTGATTGCTGATGCCGTATAGATCGCTAAGCTGAGTTAGCGAATACGCACACGCTTTTTGTCACCCACGATTTTCTTCAGTTCAACTTTGAGTGCGTCTACAAACTGATCCACAGACTCTTCCGTTTCCAGATAGACACTGCTAGAGGTTTTGTTGTAAATGCTGGCGACATCGACTTCCACCACCGGTTTCGGCGGCACTACGGCGATCACGGGCTTTACCGGACTCACAGCAGCTGCTACTGGGCTGGCGGTGGTTGCTGTGCTGGTTACGCTCTCTGCTTTGCTCTGAGCCAGTTGTGCCGCTTTGGCCTGACGCTGAATTTCAGTCTGAACTTCTCGTTCCAGCTCATACAAGGCTTCATCAAAACGCTCGACGGCGGTTTGGGTTTGCAGCATGTAAATGGTGGACAGGCTGCTTTCCACTTCAATATCCGCTTTGAGCAATTGCAGCGGACGCAGTAGCTTGTTACTCAGCTCAGCTGTAGCAATGCCGCTGTTCTTGATTTCAGCTTCCAGCTGTTTGATCTTGTCATCCAGCTGCTCTAGCGCCTGACTGCGTTTTTCAGTTAGTAAGCGTTGATTGACACTTTCCACGGTGCGAACCAAATCAGCGATTTTATTTAACAGGCCGTAGGGCGATTCAAGGGTGGCAATACGATGTAATTCAGAGAGGGCTTTCTTTGCCACCTCATCACTGCCCAATGCCTGTTTATTTTTCTCAAAATGACGTAGAGCCTGCTGCAGTTGCTGCCAGCTTGGCATCTGATTGCTGAAGAACTCATGAATATCACGGTAGTCTTCTTCCAGATCCAGATAGTCGTCCTTGTTATCAACCACCGCTTTAAAGAAATCGAAGCTGTCGCTATTGGCCAGCAAGCGTTCTAAAGTCAGAATCGACCGCTCAATGACTTTCTTGCCAGGGAATTGCCCGACATCGGTTTTGCTCTTATACGACTTAAAGTTGGCTAACCAGGTCTTAAAGTTTTGGGTATAGAACTCAAACAGCTCTTTTTCTGTCGCTGGTCCCATGGCCGAGAATAGGTCTTGGGTCAGTTGGCGTGCCTGTTTCAACACCTGATCATCAGTCTGGCGCTTTTTAATAATGGAAACATCACGGCGACGGCGACTGTTTTGTAAAGGCTCAAAGGCCTCTTTCAGCTGCAAGCTGCCGCCATTTAACTGCAGTGAAATCCGCCCCATTGCCGCCAACTGCCCCACCAGCAGTAAAATCTCGGCATCCGGCCAGCCATAAGGACGTTTGGCAAAACGATCTATCACATCTGAGACTAGAATACGCTCTGTACCAGTGGCCCGTAGTGCAATGTACTGCTCCACTTCCTGTAGGGCTTTCGGATTGCTCTGTCCGCCATCCAGAGACAATCCGAGCTGCGCCATATCATCCACAGTCAAGACGGCGTTCAGTTCACGCCAGGCATCCTGCTGATAGACCTGCAAATAGCTCAGTTTGGTATAGGTGTTTTCCAGCAAATAACGACAAGCCTCATCCAGCTTGGTGGTTGGACTTGAAGATGAAAGTTGTAGATGTTGACCCAAGGCATAACTTTCCGCGTCCAGCAACATTTCTTCGACCCGGGCACGCAGGCGTTTTTTACGCTCCTGATTCTCACGACCACGGTCTGCCAGAATACGGGAAATATCGGACTGAGTGCCATCATCATTTAAGCGGATGAATTTATTGGTTTTCAGCCAGGTGCGCAGTTCATTAAAGAACTGTTTATCGTCTGCCAGTTTAAACAGCACTTGTCCTTCGGCCTGAGTACTTTTACCAATACAGTAAGCTTCAGTGTAGAGGTTGTATTCCGTATCCAGCGGAGAAATGATTTCAACTTTCAAATCGCTCTCATACTTGCCATCCAGGCTATGGCTATCTAGGAAACGACCAATCTGATAGTCCATCTTGTTGGCTTGATGGCGGTATTTGTTCTGATCGCGCAGTAAATCTTTAAAGATCAGATTGGCTAACTCTTTATTTTCTTCTGAAGCTGCTAAGTCAGTGGCTTTAATTTTGCGGGTAATGTCCCGCTCCTCATTGGTCAGGAACAGGAACTCATCGCCATTCCTCGTAATCAGGCTCTCTTTTTCCAGACGCTGCAGGCTCTCTTCAATCCGCTTGCGTAATGCCAGCTTGTCTTCATCAATTTTCTCAATCGACAAAGTCACCAGGTTATCCAATGTGCCTTTGATGATATCGACATAGCGGATCATGAACAGGGTACGCAGCATCTGCACATCAAAACCATCCAGGGTTTGATTCTGCCCTGCCTGATCGATGGTACGTTTCACTGCAGTATCCAGGAAACCTTCAACGGAAGCATAGAAGCGGTGGAACGGCACCAGTGCACCGACTTCATCTGTAGCAATCGCATTCGCGGCCATCTGGAACGCATCCAGCATGGACCGTTCACCATAGGCCAAGTGTGCACCGGTCGCACCGACTTTACGGATTTCTTCAAATACTTTTTGTACCAGCTGAAAATGGTACGGCGCAAAAGGATAGTTATGAATAAAGCTGTCTGGCCCCTCATAGTTCTTTAGGGTTGGGCCTGAACGGTCAAAGGTAATCTGATTTTTTAAGATATCGCCCTTTTGCTCAAACACCGATCTGAGCAATGCTTCTGCTTCTGGGGTTTTACGTAATAAACGTTTCTGGATGACTTCATCGGTATTGGAACTGGACAGTGATAAACGGGTTTTAAAACGTCCAGCAATCTTGGAGAAGTCATTGGCTTTGGAAGAAGACATCTCACCTAAAACGGCGTCGATGTCCGCTTGTGAGGTGACGATAATCCAAGCGCGGCCTTTACAGATCGTACCCAGGTTTTCAGTAATGGTTTGCAGTGTCAGCATCAAGCGGGTATCGCTGCCAATAAACTGCCCCACTTCATCCACCAGAAACAACATGCGTTGCTGGGGTCCTTTGCTGTCCAGGTATTCTTTCACCCACTGACAGAAGTTTTCGACCGAAACACTAAAAGTCTGCTCAGAATCCTCAAACCACTTGTGTGCCGCTTCAGCAGATAAGTTGAGGGCTTGGGAAATTGCGGTTTCGACATCATCCTGATAGAACTGATAGCCGTCACGTTCTTCTAGCCAAGATATGCCGCTAGATTCTTCAAAAGCCTGTTTAAAGCGTTCATACACCCCTTTCTGACTCAGGTGGCGCTCCATATGGGCAATGTGTGGATGATCAGCGCTAAAACCCTGATACTCGTTAAACACCCGTAAAAACACATTCAGGATCGGATTGCCATCGTCATTGGAACTGGCTTTACTGTCGATGTTAAACAGGATGACATCGGCATGATGGCTGACCGCCTTGCCAATATCGGCACGGATAAATGCATCGCGGATTTTGCTTTCATCAAAGAATTCTGCAGCACTGCGTTCGTTACCTTCCGCATCGCGTGCCACTTTATTGGCCAGAATATACGACAAGGTTTTCAGGAAATGTGATTTACCTGAACCAAAGAAGCCTGAAATCCAAACACCGACTCGGTTGGCAATCGAAGGATCGCTTAGATCTGTGCCATAAGACTGGAAAAAGTCACGAAAATGCTTTTCCAGCTCATTGGTGACCACATACTCATCGAGTTCCTGATATACCGTGGTATTGTCATTCTGATCTGCCTTGACCACCCCGTTAATCGCACGATCTAATGGCTTGTAAAAAAGTTCTTTAATGTTCATCTCAATCCATTCCCCCGAATTCTTATTTCTATTTGCCGTGTTTAAGGCACTAATCTGAATGCTCTGTAGTAATTGTTGCTTGGAATTTTTCCAAATAAACTCATCGCTTGACCGTCGTAATAGCCTGGGTAAAACAGCACCACCGGCTTATGCCCCAGTAACGAATGCAAACTGTTCAATAAGTGATGGGCACGTAACAGAGGCCAAACCGACCCTACCCCAGTCATCAACACAATATCTTGCGCATTAGTGGCATATTTACTCACCAGATACGGCGCGAACTTATCCATATGCAGTGGACCTTTCAGCGCTTTGAGCAGCGCCTCATCGCCTTTGGCTTTTTGCATTTGAATGGCTTTATCGATGAAGTTACGCTCAGCCAGATAATCCACCACGGCTTGCAGCAGGTTAATATTCACCACCTTCAGCTGACTGTGTTTTTTCTCTAGCATCCCTTCGAGAAAATGCAGATATTCGCGCACCTTCAACTCATCTTCAGGTGCATAATCAAAAATCCAGAAGCCAATTTCATTGCCCAATCCTTGTCCAGTGAGAAACTCAGTGGAAAGAATTCGCTCTGGAATCTGGTTCAGACGCTCATGTATTGTTTGACTCATTGCTGCCCCTCTACAACTAACGCGTCCATACCGACACTTCCATAGATCTTTTAATGCGTTGTTTATAATGTTCTTCCAACAGGCTACGCAGCTCTGCTCTGACGATCACGCGCTGCAACTCCAGCTTACGGGTACTTTTTAAGTAACCGGCTTCTGCCAGCATGCGAAACACCACCTGCCCCATTTTTTTCTTGCTGGACTCTTTCCAATCACAGATATCCGGATCACGTTGTGAGCGTTCATCCAAAAAATCTGACCAGATATAACTGTCCAAGTATTGCGCCTGAGAGATATAGGCATCCCTCATCACCGTTTCCATAAACTCAAGCAGCAACAGGTTGCGTTCCAATGCGCCACAAAAAGCCACCTGAGTCGCCAGCTCATCATCCCCATCACGCAAAGCTTTCCAGAAATCAGGCTCTAAGCGCTCCAGACGCTTACGAATAGCGGTGGCATTGCGTTGAGCTGAAGCAGGCGTTCTTTTTTGCAGAATATTGTCAATCTGAATGGCCTGATGCCATTGTTCTGGAGTCGCTTCTCGTAATAACAGATCCGCGATCAGCCGGCTTTCACGCACCATCAGGGAGCCACCAATCAGGTCACTGTCATAATGAAATTGTTCTAACATGGCCAATCTCCTATGAGGCCTGATCAAACAGGTAAGACGACAGCTTTTCGATATCTGAGCGTTGTAGTACCAAGGGATATTTCAAGGCATCATCCGCCTCAGCCAGCGTGATCGCGGCCTGATAGCGCTGCAAGGTATAGTGAGCCAGGGCTTTTTTCACCGGAATCTGTAATCTGCCATCAGGCATGCCGAAGTCTTTTTCGACCAGCGCTTGTTGTGATGAGTTCAATTTTGGATTAGGGATCAGCGTCAGTACAATTTCTTCATTCCATTGCTGATCCTGAGCAGGGTCTACTGACTCAATCGCCACCACAACAGGTGTGCGATCAATCCTGGAGAGTAAAAAGTCCTTAAACTGCTTGCTCTGATGGCAATAGGCACGGACATGCCAGCGAAAACCGGTATACACCAGGGTGTGTGGGGAAATGATGCGTTCATGCCACTGCGGATTCTGCATCGAGGCATAAATCATTTTTAAAGTGTTTTGGTTTCGGCAGGCACGCAAAACTTCCCGAATCACTTCAGGACGTACACTGCGATCAGGTAATTGAACTGCTGCAAGATTCGGTTCTGGCATCGCTATCAGGGCATGCGATTCACTAACCAAGCCTGACAGCATATTGAGATATTCATTGATATGCGCTGTAGTCAGTACAGGCTGGAAGCTGGCTTTAGGCACATAACCCTTGACTGAGGGGTCATGAATCAAGGCATCGGGGTTATACAGCGTATTATAGCGCTTGATATCCGCAGAAGCCTGCTGTCGACTGAGCCCAAACCAGCTCATCAAACGATTGGTAACCAAACGACCTTCCCAGTAAGCAAGCAGCTCGATCGCTCGCATTCGTAGCAGGACTTCATGCTTATCTGTCGTCATATACCAATCAGTCAATAAATAGCAGCTTTAAGATTACCCTACAGCAAATATACAGTAAACATTTTTGACGGTATTTAAAGGTAGTATTGCAATCACCAGATAAAAAATATACGGATGTCTCTATGGGGACAGCCGACTAGCGAGGTAGATGAGGATCTGAGATTCTCTGAATTTACCTCTATCAACTGAAATACACAGCGAACTGGTTTTGCAAATGGGGGAAATATGGGCTTTAGATTTCGCAAGAGCATTAAAATCTTACCGGGTTTAAAAATTAATCTGACGCCTAAGGGCATCAGCAGTGCGAGCATTGGCAAACCCGGTGCTTCTTTAAATATTGGTAAAAAAGGCACCCGAACCAGCGTGGGCATTCCCGGAACAGGACTTTCTTATTCCAAGCATCATCCTCATACAAACAGGCCGAATACTCCACAGAACGCCTCTGAGCAACCACCGCCATTGAATAACCCAGGTATGCAGACATCCAGATCAACTGTCTGGCTCTGGATCGCTTTTGGGGTGTTGTGTTTTATTGTTGGAGCAATCGTTTTTTAGAGGCTTTACAATGATGTTTGATTTTTATCATGGAATCATTTGAAGTGTCAGCAGTAGGCCTGAAGAAACACCAAAATTGATGCTGAGTACGATATTGGTTAGGTGTTCAACTTACTTCTAATCTTTGAATATTAAGTTTAATCATTTTTTCAGTGAGCTTAAAGTTACCTTCTTTCCATCCTGCGATCACTGCTTGATTCATAGCATCTGAACTCACAGTGGTCCAATCGATCGTATAACCTAACTTAAATAGTATCTGGCCTAGCATGAAACGTTGTGAGCGACCATTACCTTCTCTAAATGGATGAATATAATTTAAAACAACAAAAAATCTGGCTAAAAAACTACAGACCAAATCTATATTTTCTTTATTATTAATCAAATGGTTAAAGTTATTATTGAGGCATGAAAACAGCAGATCTGATAAAGGAGCTATGCTATTGTAACGGAGAAAGATACATTCACCTTTATAGGTATTCACGCGTCTTAATTGGCCAGCCCATGGGTAGACATCCATAAATAATTGATGATGTATATTTTGTAGGTGCTGTAAATCAAAATTGCCTAGAAAAACAGAGATATTTTCCTGTAACCTTGTATTTTGTAAGGCACTTAGCGCTTTCTCTGCCTCATTCAGGTCTTTGGTATTAGAAATACCAAGATTGTTGATCAAAACACCATTTTCATCACAGAATGGATCATCATAAAAATCTTCTTCCGTCAGATAATAATGTAGTGCATCATCAAAAAACATTTTTATCGTACACGGTACATTTCAACAAGTGTATTTCTGGCTTGTTCAAATGTCTTAGAACCCGTCACATAGTCATTAATTGCTTGTAAGCCTTTATTATCTACAACCAAATTATCTACGGCAAATGAAGCTTTTACGATTTTAAAGGCTTCAGTACGGCTATTTCTCATACCAATAACTTTTTTCATAAAATTCTCGCTTCAAATGGATCATGCAGACTCTAAGGATATAACATTTTCATTGAAAAAAAAGAAGTTCCTATGAAGTTTTCACAATTATCTTAATAATTCGCCTTGAATATAAAAATCCAAATTCTGTCTTTTTGATTATTTTCTATGTCATGTTATGTCATTGCTACTACGACTTATTTGCCATATAAATTGGGTGAAAAGTAAATGGAATTACTATGTTAACTAGAGTGGAACTCATTTTTGTGGTGCTGATGGTGTCAGGCTTAATCTTGATTGCTTATGAAATGCTAAAAGGTTTATTCTAGGGCATCTACACATGATTTTTGATCAAAAAAATACCCATAGAGGGAATCTATGGGCAAAACTAAGGATCTTGACGATCATTCAGAAACTACAGCTAGCTTCTAACTATGATTCTGCACTGAATTAAAAAAACCACATTGGCAAAATAGATCAAAAGTTAAATCATGTGATTTATCATTAATTAACACACTTGAGAACACAAAAACATAGCCCTGCTGATTAATACAATAACTCACCAAACAAATCCGCTCTGATCTCTTCTAAGCTGAGATCTGATTTCATTCTATTACAGATTGGATGAACCAGCAGACCATTCTCTAGCACCCCTTGCCCACCAACGGCTTTGGCAATTTTATGATCCGATTCAGTAGAATCAAGATAGATTAATCCATCACAAATGAGGCAAAAGTTATGATTACCCACCAGAAAATTGTGCTTAAGTAAACTTTTGGTTAATGCTGAAAAGGATTTGGGCTTTGAGCGCGAGATTGGACTAATCGACTCCACATATCCCACCACATGCTTCACGACCGTATCATCATAATTCCCCAAAAATCTTTCAACATAAAACTCATTAAAGTTTATGTATTTGAAGGCTTTAGACATGGACAGAATAAATGTATTCAGGCATTCCTCATCATCAAAATCAACCTCCATTTCCAAGCTTAAGCAAATAAAGGCTTTATAGACAATTTGTAGCCGATCATAGCCCTTGATACCACTGCCGAACTTGCCGACCGTTTCGGTGGTCGCCACGGGGAAATTGGCGATCAAGAACTCAATACTACGGCGTACCCGGGTGAAGTCCTTGAAACTAATCGTTCGATGATGAATCTGCATGCGACTTTCATGAATTTCAAACACAATAGCAAACCATGCCAGAAAGGAAGTAATCTGAAAACGCTGGTCCTTATAAAAATATAAGAACGGATGTAAGCCCAAACTCGGAACCCCAGTATTTTTTACAGGAGTGGCCATTCTGCAAAGGACCGTAAACAGATGTGACATGATCTTTTCAACGCGTTCACCCTGATTCAGGCTCATGATATTATGAATCCGATCACCCGCGATGATATTCATGAGCTCATTGACCAAGCCAATTTTTTTGCCATGACTCATTTCAGTATCTAATAAGATGGTAGAGAAAAGCAGCTGATGGATCCTCTCCCCCAACTCGATCAGCTCATTTAATCGTGTATATTGAAGCTCTTCTAAATTGGATTTATTGTCATTGATATAGCAACAGGCATAGATCGCATAATATGCATCACTCCCCCGACTTCTTAGATGATATTCCTCATATTTATCCAGGCGTTTAGTATCTGAGTTAATCGATTGGAATACGCGTCGTGCATCTTCTGGAGTACCAAGCACTTGCCGGAAACTGATTTTAATATCGTCTAATTTAGATTTTTGTTCTGCAAATTTAGGATCAATACAAATTTTTTGGAAGTCAGCCAGATCCCCTAAATGATTTCGCAGGTCACGAATATCTTCTTTTTGTTGATCGCTAAAATTAGGCGCTTGAGTGGCTTGTTCATCTGCAAAATATCTCTTGACCCACGCATAAATACTCGAAAGACGATGCGCCCCATCGATAATATAGATGTTGCCGTGTATATCTTTCCAATACAAGATACACAAATTGATATTTTGATCTTCTGTGCAATTCCCAATAAAGTTTGCAATTTCCCGCACACTCCAACATTCAGTAGAACGCTGGTTATCCGCTTTAAATAAACATTTGATGATGGCATGCTTTTCAAAATCAGTCAGTGCAACTTCAAAATTGTCTCGTTGCATTGATGGTGACATTTCTTCTGGCAACATGACTTTACGCTGAATGATATTCGTCAGTAATCGAGTTTGGCCCATTTTTTGTTTTCTCCAGGCAGCACTTTCCTATATTCGCTCAAATACGAAATTTGAAAGTGTATATCGTTCAATTTGGTTAAAGCGATGAATTAAATGACCGTCAATATCCGGTCAGCGCTAACAAAAGAAACGTAAGAGAAATGGGGATTTGAGATAATGAAATCTTCATGCTGAGTACCTGTAGTTTAGAGTTTACTATCTACAACCATCTTTTCCACGAGATGGAGGTAGACCAAACAGGGGTGGAAATACCGCACTACAGAAGACGGCCAGTCATAGACTGCCCTGCCTGGCCTACCATAATGGCAAGCTAAGCATAATAAGCACAAAAAAAACCGCTTAAAGCGGTTTTAATGCTTCTGTAGTAATTTTCAGGTTTCCACGCCTGATTACAGATTTTGCTGTAATGTAATTATCATATTTGTATCTTTTTCTTTGGTCAAACCAAATTAGACTTTTTTTACTCATTAATTCTATGAAAGGACCTCAATAAATTAAAATATTGAGGATTATTAAAACAAAAAATCAAATTCGCGGATTCCCAGGCCTTTGCTTGGCAAATCAGATTTTGACAAAGCAAAGGCCTGGGCCCCTTTTGAACCACTTATTAAGCTTAGGCTATTTTTAGAATATTTATGATTAGCAGTTTTAACTAAAGGCGGCTTTGTTGCATAAACATTCAAAAGCTGAGTTTTCCCCAATCCATTCAAATTTAAGTGACAACTTGGGTGTGAGGTCTACCTAATTCCGTAAATCTATTCAGAACTGCCACACGCGCATGAACTTCATTGACCTGACTTTGAAAATGTCTTGCCGTCAGCTTATCTCCTAATAATTTGATGCAATGCATCTTGGTTTCCACCAAACTGCGACGGTGATAGCCCGACCATTTTTTCCATAGGGTTCTGCCTAAATGCTTAACCGTTTGAAGTAACTCATTTCGTTCTATTGAACTGATTTTAGAATCTTTCCAGGGCTTGGCATTCTTCCTGGGTGGAATTACTGCATGTGCTTGACGATCTGAAATCACTTGTCTGCAGCACTTCGTGTCGTACGCCCCATCGGTATAGACAGAATCTATTCGCTCATTTGGTGGGATTTGATCCAGTAAATCACCTAGTACTTGTGAATCACTGACATTATTTGTCGTAAGCTGAACGGCACGTATTTGCAGTGTTTCAGCATCTATACCAATATGCAGTTTACGCCATTGCCGACGGTATGCAGGCTGATGTTTCTTACGCTTCCATTCACCTTCACCTAAAAATTTTAAACCCGTAGAGTCGACGAGTAGGTGTAACCCATCACGACTTTTCTGATAGCTTATCGCAATATCAATATGCTTTTGTCGTCTACAGAGGGTGGAGTACGAATATCACTGATATTCGGGGCTGCTCAGCCACAGAGTTTAATCAGGCTTTGAGCAAAGCCAGTGACCATACGTAAAGAAAGACGGAATAGAGATTTGATCATTAAACAGCATTGAATCGCTGTATCGGAATAAGTTTGATTTCGTCCGTGCTTGCCTTGTGGTTGTGCATACCATTGGGTCTTAGGATCAAACCAGATTGAAATATTTCCTCGCTTGATTAAAGCTTGGTTATACGAGGACCAATTGGTTGTACGGTAAGTTTTAGGTGCAGGCTTCTTCATCTGGAAATTATATTGCTAAAGAAGCCCTCAAGAATAGCTTTGTGCAACAAAGCCACTAAAGGCTAGAATAAGGAATTTTCATTTATGAGCATTAACTCATCAAAACAGATTAATTCAACTTAAATACAGTTTCTATCTTCAGCAATGTATAAAATTGATTAAAAATTATCAACATAATATGAAAAAACGTACTTTTTATTTGGTTAAAAAACCAAAAAATCAACCCAAAATAGAGGGTTACATTATTTAAAACTGATTCTCCAATTAATTTAAAACAACACTCAATTTCATATTAAATCGCTTTTAATTTATTATTTTATTAACAAAAAAAGGTATTATTTATATCAATAATATTTCAATTAATTTTAACGTAGCGTGATTATTGTCTTGCGTCTCAACAATGCTGTTTTTAAGGCTAAAAAACACTCAAAAAACCTAAAACCCGGGGTTGGATTTTCACCCTTAATTACCCAGTTTTTGAGCGATAAAAACTCACTTTTCTGCAAAAATAGGATAAAAAAAACAAAGCTGTAAAATCAACAAAAATATACATCTGATTTCAATATGTTTTTTTTGATGAATTTCCGTTGATATCGTCAACCTCTGATAGAACCTCTAAGCACTCTTTTTTGATACTCTCGGCACTCTTTCATCTTGTAAAAGACGCTTTGCAACAGCATCTTTTGAATAAAATTATTATCTTTTTTATTCCATATTTTATATTTTTTTATTTTCACCTCGCCCTTTTTTACATTATTAAATTCACCCGGATTATATTCATCCCATTCAAAATTATCTAAATCTTTTGAATAAAGTTTATTGATAAAATCTAAGAATCTTTGATAGTCAATCAAGTCATTTTTAGATGATGCCTTAAAGTTCAAAATAGGACGATCTTTTTCAAGTGAAATTTTATTTTCTAAACAATCAAAAAAATGTTTAAGATCTTTCTGGGTTACATTTTTATTTAAGTTAAAAGGTTGCTCAATCTCATAGAGAGTAGACCATGTCACCATTTTATTCCAAGTAAAACCGATAAGATCCTCATGATTAGCATCATTTTTGACGTGACTTGTATAGAGAGAAAACGGCTGGCTGATCGATTGAATGAACTTCAATACTTCAGGATCGATCGTTGCTTTTTCTTTTTTTTCCCGCCACTTCCGGTATTCCTCTAAAAACGTTTCACGGTATAAAAATACGTCCTGTTGTTGAGGCTGCTTCTGCTTTTTCTTGCTCTTTAATGCAGCAGTTTGAGAATTATTTTCTGTGTGTGAATGAATCTTCTTCATCAATTTTAAAATATCTCTTTCATTCGACTGAAATTCAACTTTGAAATCGCGATGCATCAACTGACTATCGCCTAATAATGCCTTGATCAATTGAGGTGAATATTCACGGTTTGCTTGATAAAACATGTCAGCAATCAGGATATTCAGATGATGCAGATAATGTCTTGCAGTGATCCGAATGTCTTCATGCCCCATCAGATGCGCAAGTCGAGACCAGGCTTGGGCACTACGCGATGAAGCATCCTTCATATTGGGTAAAATGTGCTTTTTAAGCTTACGCCCAAACTCGGAATCATAGTCAGTAAAACAACGTACCAGTGCTATGCTGCCTTTTAAAAGGATAGCCAAATGTGAAGCGGTACTATGCCTGAAAGCGTGAAAGGTATATTGATGATCGTTTGTCCCTAATACAGTATTAAACAGCAACTGGGTAATTTTTGATAAATTTGTACTGGATAAAGGTTGTTCACCCAGCATAAAGAGCTGTTTGGTTTTTCTATTGCAGACTGCTGCAGTCGCTTTAGAGCCAGGTAACAGGTTTTGATAAAAGCGACAAAATCCTGTGAACTCGTCCGGTGCTAAGAAATGAACTAAATCAAACTGACGCGTGGCATTATCACTTTTCAGATCACGCTCAGAATTTAGACGAATCCTGAGGGTGAGATCATCAATATCACCCATTGTTTTTCTCATTTTATGGTCAGATCGATCGTCTTTCTGCTGATCTAAAGCGGATTCAAACACATAATAGAGCTGTCGATTGTCAGGATGTTTTCGTAACTGCGGAGATACAAAATCATCGATACAGATCCCAGCAGCTTCATCAATACGCAAGCCCAGTCTAAATGCCAATGTATAGACCCATTCTAGACAGGTTGCATCCTGCTCAGTCAGACCCAAAGCTTCTGGGTATCCTCTAAGAATCCGTATCATCAATTGAAACATCTGCGGACTAATGAGTCTGGTTTTTAAAAATAAACCATCACTTTGACGTTCATATAAATATTGCACAATCGGTGCACGATGATTCTTGACTAAGTATTGGTGAAAGGCTTTCAGCCGATCAAAGGCATAACCCGAGGTATTGTATTTTTTATTGTTGTTGATTTGGGCGGTCGTTTTATGATTTTTCTGATCATTCAGCAGTTTTTCTTCAACAATCGTGCGATACATTTCCTCAAACTGCTCTTCAGTGGCTGTATCTAGATTGATCTGCTGTTCTAGAACATAACAAAGTAGGTCAAGCACAAAACTACTATAGTAACGCTTGATTGTTGAGACTTTAATAGCTGCTTTCCCATGATAAGCAAATTCGTTTTCTAACCACTGACACACGCGTAAATGTGCAATAGCCACTACATAATCTAGGTACTCGCCATTTCCAGCCTCATACGCAGATTTATAGTCCTCAGATTTTTGGATGCTTTCTTGGAGTTGATCCGCAAGCTGTTTGGGTTTGATATCCTGATGAAAAGATAAAAGCCAGGATTTCAGCTCATGACGTTGACCGGTTCGTCGATCATGAAATGTTTTGACTGTAACTGTAGGCATCTCCAAGTCTAAGACTTGAGGCTTTTTTTCAAGATTTTTGATTCTAGCTTGAATAGTTTTCCAGCAATCGGGTTGATCATAGAGTTGTGTATACTGCTCATAGATTAAAGGCGAAGTGATGATCTGATTGTTCAGTACACTGGTACTTAACACATCCAGATTAGGAATCTCTTGCCACAAGACATAATCCATATGCTTAAAAATGGCAAAACCGGTCTTTTCCAAGCCTTTTAAAAATAGCTTCACGTGATTAAGCTGTGCAAATGGCTGATCCTCACGTGCTTTTCTAGAGTCCCCCTCCTCCGCCATATTCAGTACAATGTTTAAATGGATTTTAAGTTTTTCTAGCAGTAAGGCTTCAGGCTGATTCCCCGTTTCAATTTCACTCTGTTCTTTTTCCCAGTACAGCAATGGCGAAGTGCTTTGTAATACATACCCTTGCGGTCCATTGAGTAGTTGCTGAATCCGTCGATAACATAGCATCGCAAAGGCATTGAAATAAATGTTTTGGGTTTGCCATAACTCCGCCTCTTCTTCCCCATCCTGACGATAGATGTTGCCATACTTTGTCGAGGGCAATGTGTATGAAAAGACATAAGCCTTTTGAACCTTTTCGGCATCTGAATAGATCGGAAGCAAGCCACTATCCAGGTTCATATGAAAAATCGCATCATGAATGGCTATCAGTCGTTCAGGTTGCATGCATCCCTGATCAAAAATTAATGAAATACACAGACATTCAAACAAGGTATTCACTAATTTTTGTTGCTCTTTAGCCGTAGAGTCTAAGAGGATACCTTGAGTTTGTTGTTTGAGATAATCCGCCCAATTCACATACAGTTTTTCTTTTACCTCGACGAGCATAGTACCCTGCTGTAACTTTCGTCCTGAAAAAACGTTGTCTAGACGTTTAGGTGTGTAGACTATCCAATCGGGCAACTTAATCTCATAGCTCTCGGCATAGGAAGGGTAATCCTTTTGCCACTGCTGGTTTTTCTCCTTACAAATCTGTTTCACTTGTTTAAAACAGAATTGAAGGTAATCTGCAGCATTGTCCTTAAATTTGGATATTTGGCAGAGCTGCTCTAAAACTGCTCTATGGATATTGAACTTGTCCAGAATTTGCTGGTCAAGCCACTTAAAATCAATTTGAGCAAGGTCAGAATTTACATCTGTGTATGTAGCAGTGATCAGCTGAGAAGTTTCCTTAAAAATGTCGGCGATTTCTCTTTTAATGGCATTTTCTAATTGCGTAACGAGTGATGTATCAAGCACAAGATGGTCCTTTAAAGCACTTCAAGCTTTGCGATTTCTAGTTTGTTGAGCAAGCTTTTAACTTGCTGCTGAATGTCGTGTTTGTAGAGATAAGGGCTTAATCCAGAAATGTGACTGAATCCCATGCTTTGCTTATCATGGGTATATAGCGTATTGTGAATGTCACCACTCAAGGCGAGATGATTTTTAGTGAAATGCCTTGGCCAGTTTTTATAAATCTGCACGGTCTCTTTAAGGTAATTCGTGACAAAATCAGCAGACATGGGCTGTAACTCCAAATGCTCCACGACTTCCGCAAGATTCACCTGACCTTTTTGGGACTTGATCCGAGGATGTGAGATGACATAGAGCATAAAACCATCGTTTTCCAATTTCACTTTAAAACTAGTTATCCCGAGTGTCTCGATGGTTTGCGTCAGATATTTTCGATATGCATTGAAATGATCCTGCCAGTAGCCTGTAACAGGAACAGGACGTCCTACTTTTCGTGAATCAGTTTTTTTATCATGCACATAAAGCAGTTGTGCCTTAGGATCGTAATGTTTGAGTAACCCCGGCATGCCGACTATTGGACGTACCGTCAGGCAGATTAAGGAAAGATGCCACATCCAAATGCTGTAAGCATTCAGCTTCTCGATCAGATTCGCTTGAGTATTGGCTAATGTGTTTTTGACAAAATGATAAAGCTGATTAAAAAATTCACTCGCGGCCTCTACAGTCCAGCATCGCTGACTGCCGATACGTTCCTCACGATGAAAAATATGACCAGGGTGTTCATTCTCAATCCATGGATCACCTTTTCTACGGTCTAATAGAACATTAATATAGCCTTGAAAATGCTGGTCGATTTGATCGATCTGACGCCCTTCATAGTTCCATTGCACGATATGACGGCTATCTCTGTTGGCCAGCAAGTGTGCGACCAGGTTATCATCCGTCTCCATATCCATATAAAAATAGATTTGCCGCTCTAACATACCGCAGGTGATTTCGCCAATTGCATGCTCTTTAAAAATTTCCCGCAAAAAATTATTGTACTCAATCACACAAAATTCAGGTTCCTCTAAAGCCTCTAAACTGGTGATCCAGGGTGCTGGTATGCGCCATTCCAGGGTTAAGGCCCGATTATAACGCTGTGCTTTATCTTGCATGGCACCGGAATGATTGGCATTCAACTTAGGATCGATCACCCAATAATAATGGATGACTTTTTTGACTGATTTTTTTTTAATTCTACCAATACCAATCAAATACTTGATCTTTTGAAAGACCGTTGGACTCAGACCGGTCAAGAGACACATCAGACCACACACAGCTAAAGCCGATTGATATGCATCATTTTTCGTATTTTCTTGATAACACTCGTGCAATCGCTGATATACCTCAGTTAATAAACTGGGTTTCAGATAAAGCGGATTAGTTTTACAGGCTAAGTCACGTCGCTGAATTCGCTTAGCTTGCTTTTCGAGCTGTTTCTGTTTGTCATCAGAGAAACTCCCCTTCACCCGCTTGGCGATCTCATCCTGTTCAGGATCGACAAGATTGGCCTCTGTATCCTGTTCCTTATCATCATTCTCCACATCAAACGAAGATATGCCAGAATGAGGTGTGCGGGTCATGCGCTTTTGAATGTTGTCGATTAAAGCCTGAACATTGATTGACGATGAATTTAACCTACTATTGATGAGTTCATTACAAACAATAATGAATTGTTGAATATGGCGGCCGAGATTAAGCTGTTCAAAATCGTTTTTTATTGTTTTGCTCTCTAAAAAAGTTTTTAACTCATTGGCATTAAATTCATCCATCCCCTGGAGTTTTTGCGTGATGTTTGCATACAGTTGTTTATTTTCCTCAGCGTGAGAAAACTGCTTTTGCAACAACAGTTTTAAATCATAAGATACTGTATTGATTTTATTGTTCTTTTCACACTTATGTAAAATAACTCGTCTTTCTTTCTCTTCAGCCTGAGGCTCTAACAAGATGATTCCCTTCAGCATTTCGCACAAGACTGCAGTCAAAAGATATGAATAGATGAATGCTGCTTTTTGTTGGTCGCTTAGTTCTCCTATAGATGCACTTTTAGCCCATTGAGTTAAGCCTGCCAATAATTTCTTTTGTGTCACCATCCGATTGTCTTTAATCACCACATGGATATCGTGAGCAGCAACATACAATTCCAGTGCCTGCTGATCTTGCGCCAAGAGCTGATTCAAAATTTGTTTTTTTACACTCAGGGGTTGATTGACCCATTCTTCCAATAGTTTAATTTGCTTGTCAGCTGACAATTCATCAGTTTGGCTCATAAAGCTACCATAATTTTTCAGGGTAAAAATTGATATTCAGGTTTCGTTCGAACTTGAGCTTCAAGTCTTTATTCAGGCCAAAGTATTTTTTATAAGTGCTTGCACTCAATTGAACACAATGCTGCGGATTTTTTCCCACCTTCATATACCGTGATAATGGCAAACCTAAGGTATCGGACAATTGAGTAAAAAAACATGTAAATAGAACAGCATGTACCTCTTTATGTTTGTGCTTTGGAACCTGTTCCAAATCTAAAGAAATTTTATGGATTAACCATTTTAGAATTTCAAATTCATCAACACCTTTATGGGATTTTTCACCCTTGTTAAGAATTCTTTTGATATAAGCATTCAGCTTGTTTTTAAGATTCAAGATAAAATGTCGAATAAAATCTGGTAAATCTAATATCAAAACTGCACTTAACTTGGTCAGGACTTCAAGTGATTTTTTTTGCATTTCCAATTTTTTTCTATCGTAACCATCTCAGCTGATACTGGCTGTATAAACTCAATACTGTTGAAATGGCTAATTTTTAAATTTACAACTTAGGCTCAACAGAATCTGTTAAGCCTAAAAACACCGACTATGATGTTATATGTTTATAACTAGTCAGAACAGAGCAATTCAATGAGTTAATGCGACATTTCAAGTAATAATTTTACTGTGGTGTTTCAAAAAGTATGCTTACCCAAGTTGTCACTTAAATTTGAGTGAATTCGCCCTCTGTTTTTCAGATATTTACTTAATAAAGTTATTTGAAATTAGTTATGGCTGTAAATCTTACGTATTTCATTATTTAAAAATATTAATTATAGGTTTATAAAAGTTTATATAGGTTTATAAAAGTTTATATAAGTTTAAAGGGCTATTTTTTATATTTAAATTCATATACTTACATGCCAATAACCATACGTTTTGTCCGTTCAACCATACGTTTTGT
The DNA here is from genome assembly GCF_013418995.1 of Acinetobacter sp. YH12106. Classification (NCBI taxonomy): domain Bacteria; kingdom Pseudomonadati; phylum Pseudomonadota; class Gammaproteobacteria; order Moraxellales; family Moraxellaceae; genus Acinetobacter; species Acinetobacter sp. YH12106. The sequence goes on along the minus strand of NZ_VPAV01000025.1, from coordinate 4,106 downwards.
CCGTTCAACCATACGTTTTGTCCGTTCAACCATACGTTTTGTCCGTTCAACCATACGTTTTGTCCAATAACCATACGTTTTGTCTCAATTTATCAACAAAATTATCAACAGGTAAAACAATTTTGCATCTAATTTGAGAAGTTTGTTTAAGGTGAAATTTAAAAATTTATAGTCTTAATTTTTTCTATTTTCAATTTTTTCAATTAATGATTATGTTTTAAACATTATCATTACATTTTGTCCAATTTAGATGCTTTCTCCATAAATTTATTACTTTTCTTTCGATTATTTAATTTTCTATTTCCTTTATTACATTATTTTAATGCTGTTAAAAATATTGAGTAACAATGCTTTTGGTTTGTTTTAGCTTTATTTTTAATATAACCATACGTTTTGTCCGTTAGTAATGTTTTACCAGAAATATTAAATAACCATACGTTTTGTCCGTAACCTAATGGATAGATTTTTATTGATTTCTTTTCTTCCATTCTTGATTTCAATACAAGATATCATTAATGTATGGTTATAAAATTGTAACCATGGAGCTTGGTTTGAAAAGTACAGAATTAATAAAACCTTCTTCTCGTCGTGTTCAATACACTGATTTAGTGGCTACACGTAATGATATGACAACGGCAAATTACAGTTATGAAGCCAATGAAGAAAAGCTAGTTTACTGTGCTATGGTTGCTGTGCGCAAAAATGAATTAAATAAAAATATGCGCTTTGATCCGGATGAACTTATTACAATTAGTGCAGCTAATTTTGGAGAATTGATTTCGGAAAAACATTTAGATAAAGATGTTGTCACAGCCAGTGAGTTATATGAAATTCATCGCTATGGTGAAAAGGCCTTACAGCGTGTTTACGATAGTTATAAGCCTAAGGTGATGTTGATCAAGAAAAAAGATGATCCTACACCAATTAAAGTACCGATGATTATCTATTGTCATTATAGTAAAGAAACTAAATGCATGCAGATTCGTTTTGCTAGAGAATTTTATAATTATTTTTATAATTTAATTAATCCAACAGGGATGACACATTCATTTAGTACACACCAAATTCGCTATGTTATGCGGATGCGTTCTAATTATGCTATGCGGATTTATCGAATTCTTAATTCTGAACTATGGAAGGCTGAGTCATTAGGTGTTCAGCAAATTCATGATATAAGTTTGGAACGATTACGTTTTGCTCTAGATATTGAAGATAAATATAAACTGATCGATAACTTAAAAAGTCGTGTTTTGAATGTTGCAAAAACACAAATCAATAAGTTAAGTAATCTAGAAGTTGATTATGAAACGATTAAAAATGGAAAATTTGTTGTGGGTATACGTTTTACTTACAAAATGAAAGATGAGCATCGTAATCTAATTTTTCAACGTATCATTGATCGTTTAAAAGAAAAACATCTTAAAAATGCAATTCCATATCGTGATGATGGATCGCACTTTAAAGATAAAGAACGTATTAAATATATTAAACCAGTCACTCGGTTGAGTTCGAAGCAAATCACAGTTTTAGTGAATTGTGATGTGTTTTTAAATGATTATGGTTATTTTTTAGGTAGTTTGGATACGATTACAGCTAAAAAAATGATGCGCAGTTTATTAATAAATAAATTAGAGATATTGAATGATCATAAACCTATTGATTTAGACTACTATTTTTGGATACAAGCAAAACGTAATATGAATATTTTTAAAAAAGATGCATCTGAAGATAATATGGCAGATCATGAAGATAAAAATATTGTTGATTCTGATATGGATGAAATTTTAGATCCATCAGAAGATCAGTTACCGTTCTGGTAAGCATTTTTCCCTTTAACACTTTTTAATTCAATATGTATGATAAATAGCAGTACCCAATATTTAAAAAAATATTGGATACTCAATTATAAATTTCCACAGTGGAAATTTATAATTTTTATGGGTGGTCATCTAAACCGGCAAGAAATTCTTCTAACTTTTCAATCTTTTCTTGATTAAATTCAGCATTTAAACTGGTGCGAATATTTAGGACTGTTTTCCCATTGAGACTTTTCTCGATCTTAATCGAACCAAATTTAAGACCATTTTTATTTTTTAAGATCATTTTGTTTACTAGAGAGGCATTTTCGATGCTTTGATCTTGTTTTTTAGCTGTCTCTTGTACCGTTAATGCTTTTTCTATTTGATAAATGAATTTTTTTGATGGACGATTTGTTTCTGTAAATTCATTTAGGTACTTTTTCCATATGGTTAACGTGGTATCTTCAACTAGTTGATGGTTAAACTTTAAAACCAGTTTATTTAATTCAGTTAACAATTGTTGTGCGGTTGCACCTGAAATCGCTTTGGGGTGGATTTTTAGATCTTCTTTTATATAGTTTGGCAGTTTATAAAAGCTCATTAATCTAAAGTATTTAGATTGATCTAATTGATATTTTTGAGTAATAAATTCTATATTTTGTATAGTATAACCAAACTCATCGCAGTGTTTTTGTATAGCATTGACTAATTCAAAATCACTAAGATTTGACCGATGTAAATTGTCAATCAATGAAATTAAAGCTGTCTTTTCTGTAGATTTATCATCTCGAATAATTGCACGAATAGTCTTATGTTTTAATACATCACGAACAGCTCGAAACCTTTTTTCTCCACCAACAAGCTCATATGTTTCTTCTTTTTTGATCACAACAATCGGATAAATTTGCCCATTCGTTTCAATACTTTTGGCAAGCTTTTCAACATCTTGTAAAACTTTGTCTGTAATAATGCGAGGTTGATGCTCTGAGAAGTCAATAAGCTCTATAGGTAGATCAACAATATTATTTTCAGTCGATGATACCAATGCAACTTTGCCTGTTCCTGCTGCATTAATAAATGCTTGTTCCATTTCAAAGGCATCATCAAAATCGACAATGAGTGGTTTTTTCGCCATTACAGGATCTCCACCAAAAATTCATTTAATTCATCTTTTGCTTTACTACTACCCATTTCTAATACTGATTTTCCTTCTATCATTGCATCGCGAAATTGTTTGCGATCACGCACAATGGTATTTAGTGTTTTCACAGACTTGACTTGTTGTAGCAACTCTAAAGCAGCATCAATTTCTGTAGATTTGGTATTGGTTGGTGCTTTATTTAAGACTACAAAAGTTTCTAATTTCTTATTTACTTGCTTAGCAGCATTTACCAATCTAAGCACAAATGGCAGCACTTCGATATCTGTTTGACTAGGTTGCGTTGGAATAATAAGAACATCTGCTATTAATAATGCTGAACGAAACTCAGCTGAATCACGTCCTGCAACATCCAATACAATATATTTATTATTATTTTTTAACTGTTGTAGTTCTTCTTTTAAATTATCTTTGAGCGAAATGGTTGTAATCGAGTCTTGTGTTCTACGTTTACTCCATTTTATAGAGGATTGTTGATCATCTCCATCTACAAGAATAGTCTGACCTTTTTTGCTCAGAGCAACAGCTAAATTGGTTGAGAGTGTGGTCTTTCCAACGCCACCTTTCTGATTGGCAATTACGTATATTGTCATGGATTAAATATATAAAAATTAAATTTATATTAGCATAATTTTAAAAATTAAAAAAATATTTTTAAATTTCCACAGTGGAAATTTAAAAAACTAAAAGCCTTTTTTTTCTTTTGTTTAGTCCCGGCATTTGATGGATCGGATCAATCTTAAAAAGTTCAGGTTCATCTGTCCACTGTTTGCAGATGAATTCGTAGGGAGTCAGGCCCCTGAGTGTTTTGAGTCTGCGGTCGAAGTTGTATGTAGCAATAAAATCAGCAAGGTGAATGCATAGCTGAGTGTGATCGTCGTAAGGCTTTGTTGCACAAACTTATCTGTAAAGGGTTTTTCAGCGATATAATTTTCAAATGAAGAAGCCTACACACAAAATCTGGCACTGTTGCAAATAGAAATTTGAGTCGATGATGTTCCCTTTAAAAAGTGCTTAGAGACCGAAAACTCTATTCACCAGATAGACTTCACCCTGAGGCTGACCATAATAAAATGACGAAGCTTGGCCTTTACGTAGTGCACGCATGACTTCAATACCTTTAATTGTGGCATAAGCCGTCTTCATAG
>NZ_VPAV01000024.1:0-33012 GCF_013418995.1 Acinetobacter sp. YH12106 | reverse complement strand
CTCATGAAATACGGTATTCTGATGTGACAAAACCTGAATCCTGGTCGTTAAAGTGTTTGTTTGCACTCATATTTTAACTGTTAGGACTCAGGTTTTTTTATTTAAAGCAAACTATGGGACAGCAGTGCCGCTTAGGCGGTCTTTTTATTTGGCAAGGGATTTTCTGAAATAATGTGTTCGAAAATTTTTTCACATAGTTCTTTGGCAGATTCGGTTAATTCCCATTCAACATGATCCATGACCGTTAGAACTAAGCGACAAAATTTAAGTTTTTCTTTAATAGTGCCTGATTGGTCAGAAAAACATTTTTTAGGCTTGTCATCAGTAGTTCTAGGATTACCAACTCTAATTTGGTCATCAAGAATTTTACCAATACCATTTTTTGTATGAAAATAATCATGTTCTTCTATTAGAGTGACAATATCAAAACCTTCTTTGGTATCTGCTTGCATACCATCCATGGATAGATGATTGGAAAGAGCATTTCTTTTTATCTCATCATTCTGAAAAGCATCATTTAAGCCTAAAAATTTAATACGGCAAGCATGATAAATAATGTTTGATGGCAGGGTATTTTCAGTTTCTTTACACTCTAAAAGGAAAAACTTTTCTCCTAGTTTTTCTTTTAAACTTGTAGCTCTCATGCCTTTATTTTTAGTTTTAATATCACCATCAGCTATAAGAAACACACTACTAGAAGTTAAGAGAGCATTCATACCGCAATCATCTAAATGATCAGTAAATTCGTCACTAAAATCCCAATGCGTTAAGTTGCTACCAGCATATTCCACAAATGTGTAATGGTAATTCGGCATTAATCTTTGAATATCTGATGACTTAAATTTATATAATTCTAAATTATTAGGTTTTCCTTCAACCACTAAAGCTTCTTCTTGTTTTAATACATCTAAATATTTCTGCATATATTTGGTGATATAAAGCCGATCTGTAATACCTTCAACCCAAATCGTACAGTTCGCCAAATAAACAGAAGAAGGACGTACACCTAGTGAGGCAAGTAGGTCACGATCACGGTCACAACGATAAATTTTAAACTCAAATTCGTTAGAAGAACCTTCTTTTGGGTGTTTAACAAACTTTTGGATCATGACTTGATCGGATTCATCTGCCATGTCCAATAAATGATTCGAATGCGTTGTAAAGAAGTAATAGTGATTAGTTTCATTTAGATAAAAGTTCATTAGCTGACGAACCATACCTGCATGCATGTGAAGCTCAGGCTCTTCTATAAAGAAAGCATGTGTTTCTGTATTTCCTTCTTTATCTTTGTTTTTTATATAGGCTTCATAGGTTAGGATAATCGCTTGTTGCAAACCATCACCCAATTCATAAATAGGTCTTTGTCTATCTGAACCGATTTTGATGTTCACTACATCTTGATCATGCTTCGGAATCAATGAAACAGCTTCATTATCAAAGAAATATTGGCTTAGTTTTTCTTCATAATTTTTAATTATTTCACGTTGTTCAGGTTCACCTAGAAGATGGATTTTAAGCTCATGATATAAACACTCACCAGTAATAATATTTTCAGTATTAAATTTACTTGTATCCGTAAAATAATCTTTTTGCGCACGCTCGATATACGGTTGACGGTTATTTTGATCAGTTACAGGGCGCATTCCTCGTAGGATAGGTATATAGAATTCTTGATTTTGGTCAGTTAAATGGTTGTCAAATTCACTTACATACTGAATTATTTGTTCAACTATTGTGCTAAATTCCGAGTTATATTCGATTCTGATGTTTTTCAGTTGAGTGATAGTTCCTGTATAAGCTTCTTTATATTTATTTCTTGGAAATGGCGGGAAATTTATAACATTTTGTATAAGTTGTAGTAACTTGGAGCGATTGTCACCGGAACTCATACTTCCAAACCATATGGTATTGTGAGTTTTTTCAACTATAGATTTTAAATCAGTGAAAAAACTGGTTAAACATGGAAAAGAAAAATCACTAATTTTATATTTTTGATCTAAAAATAAACTTCTCATAAATCGGCTTTTGCCAGCATTATTTTTACCAATAAAAAAATTTAATCTCTTTATTTCTATTGAATATGGACAATCATCGTTAATATCAGATTTATAACCATGTATATTTTCAGCCCAATAATATAATTTTTCCGACATAAAAAAGCCCCCAAATATGGGAGCTAATTTAGCAGTAATTCATTATTTTTCAAATAATTTATGAAATAGTGATTGATTCAAATCTGGTTGTCTTTGTTTTAGAAGAATAACACTTAGATAGATAACGGTCTGAATCACTCAGCCACACTTTGATGCACACTCGAACCCCAATGGTGCAAAATGGACTATTTTTTAGCCGCACTTAATAAAATTAAATCATCCTTATTCTGACTTATATATGTATGTGATAGATTTTAAAAGTATTCTTTTTAAATCTATTCTATTTTTATATTGTGGCATGCTTTATGCTTTTATTTATATACAACTATAAATAGAGGAGAACAAAACACTTGATCACTCATTACAAACATCGGTTAACCATTCATGTATAAAAAGAATAGCGAGGACATGAGCAATCTAAATGGAATAAACCGGTGAAATACAAAACTTACTTTTGCTTTAGAACAAGCCCCATCTCACTGTTATGGGGCTTTTTTTCGCCTTTTTACCCAATTTTATTTATCACCTTCTAATAAGCACAAACTGGCACACTTTCTGCATTTTCCTAAGTAATACGAAATTCTGGTTTTGTAATATCCACAGGAGATGCACATGAACAATCCGACATCAAATAAAAAAATGCATCCATGGCTTCACTTTCTGGTTGAGCTGCTCAGCGTACGCGCAGGCTTTCACATTAAACAGTCTTCCCAATACCAACCCAAGGATCAACATCGTGCCTAAACAAAAATTGGCACGGATCAGTATTACCGTGCCAGAAACCACGCTACATGCAATGGATCAAAAAATTGTCGAGCAGCACTATGAAAGCCGCTCGCAGGCCATAGTCGACATGATTAACCGCCACCTGATTGATGATCTGGTGATTCGCGATGAAGTCATGGTTGGCACACTGACCTTGCTCTATGACGTCAGTCTGAAACCGCTGCGCAGTCAACTGGTCGATCTGCAACAGCAGTATCTGGCGCAAGTGATCAACTCACTTCATATCCAGCTGGATGATGAAAAAATCCTGCAAGTCATGCTGATGCAGGGCGCGAGCAGTGATCTGAAAGAAATAAGCGAACAATTTATTGCACTGAAAGGCGTGATTAAAGGCCATCTCGAACTGATGGATGCCGTCATGCCACCTATTCCACAAAATACCGAACACACTTAAGGAGAACAGCTGTGCACAACTTATGGACTGTACAGGACTGGCAACACGCCTACCAGAATAACAATATCCAGCTTAGTGACCTGATTGAGTATGTAGCCGAGTTGAATAATGACGATCATGCCTGGATATCAATTGCGACAGCAGCACAATTACAGGCACAAATTGATGCATTGACTGGTGCAGATATTGAAAGCTTGCCACTTTATGGGGTGCCATTTGCAGTCAAGGACAATATTGATGTTGCAGGGTTCTATACCACAGCAGCATGTAAAGAGGCAGCTTATCTGGCGACTTCCGATGCAACAGCAGTAGCCAAATTAAAAGCTGCCGGCGCGATTGTCGTGGGAAAAACCAATCTGGACCAGTTTGCGACGGGTCTGGTCGGTGTGCGCTCCCCGTACGGTGCAGTGAAGAATAGTTTTAATCCTGAATATATCAGTGGTGGTTCGAGTTCGGGTTCCAGTGTGGTGGTGGCGAATGGTTTGGTACCATTTTCACTGGGTACAGATACTGCTGGTTCGGGTCGTGTTCCGGCAGGACATAACAATATTGTTGGACTTAAGCCGACCAAAGGCTGGTTCTCGACCACAGGTCTGATTCCAGCTTGCCGTAGTATCGATGTGATTTCGGTATTTGCTTTGACTGTGGATGATGCCTGGCAAGTGGCGCAAGTCATGCAAGGTTATGATGCCAGCGATGATTATTCCCGAGCACATCCTCAGAATGTTCCGAGCCAATTTTCCAAAGGCAAAATCGCCATTCCCGATACGCTGGAATTTTATGGCGATGCCGAAACTGAAAAGGCATTTCAACTGGCAATCGAGCGCGTACAAAGCTTGGGTTATGCGGTAGAGCCGATTGATTTTATGCCATTTCAGCAACTGGCATCAGCCCTGTATAATCGCTCTTGGGTTGCTGAACGGACCAGTGCCGTTGAAAAAATGGTAAAACGCGAGCAGACCCATGCCGTGATTGGTCAAATTATTGCACAGGCAGACCAGTTCAGTGCGGTCGATGTCATGCAGGATGAATATGAGCGCGCCCGACTCAGCCGCATCATTCAAAATACCTTGGCGGATTATGATGCCTTGATGGTGCCTACCGCACCGACCATTTATCGCATTGCAGAGGTAGAAGCGGATCCTCTGGTTAAAAACAGCCACATGGGCGCTTATACCAATTTTGTCAATTTTGCTGATCTGTCAGCTTTGGCATTGCCAAATAGCATCCGTGCCGATGGTTTGCCAACCGGTGTGACCTTTATTGCACCCGCCTGGATGGATGAAGCACTGGCCAAATTTGGGCAAAAATGGCAGCAGGCGAGTCAGTTAAATCTGGGAACCTCTGCACGTAGCTATGAAAAAACCACGGAAATTTCATCAAGTCATAGCGTCAAACTGGCTGTGGTGGGGGCGCATCTAACTGGTATGCCACTGAACTTTCAGCTGACCAAGTGTGGTGGCACGCTGATCAAGCAGACCCGAACCACTTCGCATTACAAACTTTATGCTTTAAAAAATACCACTCCGCCAAAACCTGGCCTGCAATACCATGAGAAAGGTTCTTCAATTGAAGTCGAAGTCTGGGACATTCCGCGTGCACTGTTTGGGGACATTGTTGCAGAAGTGCCGGCACCGTTAGGTATTGGCAATGCCCAGTTGATTGATGGTACATGGGTCAAAGGCTTTATTTGTGAAGGTTATGCGCTTGGAGATGCTACCGATATTACTCATTTTGGTGGCTGGCGCGAATTTATGAAATCAAAACAACTTTCAAATACTAAATTTAAATGTGAATGCATAGGGGAAGTCACAAAATGATCAAAAAAGCACTGATGTCAGTCTCTGTACTGTCTGTAATTTTATTGGCAGGTTGTGACAATACTGCCAAAGTTCCTGAACCGAATGCTAAGGCTGAAGGTAGTGTAAATACCAAACCAATTACGATCGGTTATAGCGACTGGCCAGGTTGGGTGGCTTGGCAAGTAGCGATTGAAAAAGGCTGGTTTAAAGAGGCAGGCGTAAACGTAGAATTTAAATGGTTCGATTATTCAGCTTCGATTAATGCTTTTTCAGCGAATCAATTGGATGCTGTATCGGTATCCAATGGCGATAACTTGGTCATCGCATCAGGTGGTACCAAAGGTATTATGGTCATGGCAACGGATTATTCAGCAGGGAATGATGTCATTATTGCAAAAAATGGCATTAACTCGATCAGTGATCTGAAGGGCAAACAAATTGCGGTTGAGAAAGGTCTGGTCGATCATCACTTATTAAATACAGCACTCGATGATGCTCAAATTGCACAAACTGATGTAACACTGATTAATGCTGTCACCAATGAGCTACCTCAAGTGTTCTCAAGCCCTGACGTTGTTGCTATTGCTGTTTGGCAACCTGTGGCAAATCAAGCGCTCAAATCTGTTGCAGGCTCAAAAATTATCTATTCTTCGAAAGATAAACCAGGCCTAATTTATGACACATTAACTGTGAATATGACGCATTTGTCTGCGCACAAAGAAGAATGGAAAAAAATCATTCAAGTCTGGGATAAAACGGTGAAATACATCAATGATCCTGCCACGCGTTCAGATGCTTTAGCCATTATGGCAAAACGTGTAGGTCTTGATGCAGCTCAATATGCCCAGTTCATTGATGGCACCCATTTATTAGATTTGGCAGCCAACAAGAAAGTTTTTGAGAAATCACAAAACTTTGACTCGATTTATGGCTCTAGTTATCACGTCAATGAGTTTAACTTTAAAAATGGTGTTTACACTACCAAGGTGGATGTGGATGGGGTGATTTATCCAGATTTGGTGAATGAATTACCATAACGGATACACATGGTATCTCATACTAAAGAATAGCGTCTCAAGGCGCTATTTTTTTATAATAATTTTCAACAGTTTATTTTCATCATTTATAATTTACTCAACATAACAGCAAAAATGGTAAGTTTGATGAAGGATTCAATCGCATTGTTTAATCAGATGCAAAATCTTCTCGACCTGAATCCAGCATTACGTGACACCGCAGAGCAGAAATTAAAGTCTTTATTTCATGAATTAGAGTACATACAGCAACAAGAAGAATTGCCACTACGTCTGAGAAAAATTCAAGAATTAAACAATCTACATTTTTTTGTCGATGCTTATCAACGTGGATACAAATGGAGCAGTATTCAAGTTGAAGCCTTATTAGACGATATTTATGAATTTGGCACAGATAAGGAAAAATCAGATGATTATTATTGCTTACAGCCGATTGTGATCAAGAAAAGGCAGATTGATGGTCAGGATTATTTTGAACTGATCGACGGTCAGCAACGTCTAACTACCATTTACATCATCTTGAGTTATCTCACCAAAGGTTCATTTTTTGAATTACGCTACGAAACTCGTAAGCAAAGTACTCAATTTCTAAATAAGCATATTTTTCAGTTGGCAAATCGCAGTGAAGCGACCTTTGATGAATACGTTGAGCATGATCCAGAGCTGAATAATATCGACAATTATTATTTCTTTAATGCCTATAAAACAGTTCAAGCATGGTTTAAAGCCAAAGCGCAAATCGCACTGGGGATTCGAGAGGAGTGGATCAATACTTTATTAGATGCAACCAAAGTGATTTGGTATCAAGCTGAAAGTCAAAACAATGAACTTGATGATAAAAAACAATCTATTGCGATTTTTCAACGGATCAATCAAGGTAAAATTGCACTAACAAATGCAGAATTATTAAAAGCTTTGTTCCTCAATGCACTTAAAGCGCCAAAAGAAGGCACTAGCGCAGAAACGTTTAAGATTAGACAATCTGAGTTGGCAAACCAATGGGACATGATTGAGCACACCCTACAAAATCCTGACTTTTGGGCTTTTGTTGCACCACATCAGCAAACCAACATCTATACCCGAATTGAACTCTTGTTTGATTTAATCAGTGGAAAATTTGTTGCATCTAAATCCTTGTCATATCAGCAGATACTTCAAAGAAAACAAGAATATTATACCTTTCAATACTTTGTAAAAGAGTTAAGCAATCCTGATCAGACCGTGACCGCGCTATGGAAAAAGCTTCAACAAGGATTTTATCGTTTAAATGAATGGTTTTCAGACGATGAAAGCTATCATCTGATTGGCTTCATTATCGGTCAAAGAATTAAAAGTATTAGTGAACTTTGGACACTTGCAGATAGTCAACGTGGGCGCGAAGAATTTCAAATTAAATTAAAACAGATCATCGCGCAGCATATTCGAAAATGCTTTGGACAAACCCAATCAACCGATCCAAAACAGCCTCTGATATTTGAAGATTTACATTATCTTGATCATAACCCCTCGATTATTTCATTGATTTTACTACTCAATCTTGATTTACATCGCCAACAAAACACACGTTTTCCATTTAAGTCCTATTATGCAGAACATACCATTTGGAGCTTAGAGCATATCCATGCGCAAAACAGTGACATGAAGGACATTAATCTAGAGCATTGGTATAAAGAACAACAGGATCTTTTAGCTCAGACCACGGCTCAAGATATTTCGAGTGAACAAAAAGCGCAAATTTCACAAGCACTTGAAGTTTGGAATGCAGTTCAGACAGCTGAAACTTTAAAAAGCTATGTTGAGTTACAACAGCAGTATCTACAAAACGTCATAGAGCAAAGAACGCATAAATTAGACAATTTATGTTTATTGGAAAAACGCGATAATTCAGTTTTAAGCAATAAAGGTTTTTATAAAAAACGTAAAGCGGTGATGGATTTACAAAAAATAGAGCGTCGTTTTATTCCAATCGCAACACAGTGGGCATTTGCAAAATATTTTAATCCTGACGTAGAGGATTTTACCATTTGGAATCAAAAAGATCGTAATGCGTATCGTGTAGCCTTAATTCAGTGCTGGGAATATTATCAAGAACATTTATTTACAACAGCAGCGAGTGGTGAACAAGCATGAAATACAATTTTTGGTCGCTCATTGCTGAATATTCAATTCGAATTCCTGTCATTCAACGGGATTATGCGCAAGGTCGTCTGCATCCTAAAGTAAATATCATTCGACGTAGTTTTATTGAAAATATTTTGCAGCATTTAAACATGCAATCACAACTCGAACTTGATTTTATTTATGGGGCACAGCAAGAGGGGCATTTGGTCATCCTTGATGGTCAGCAACGTCTTACTACTTTATTTTTATTACATTTTTATTTGTATAGCCTCCAAATGTCAGTCGATCATGAGCAACGCGCTTATTTCAAAAAATTTAATTATGAAACACGACAAAGCACAGGGGATTTTTTAGAAAGTCTGATTGAGCATCACCATATTTGTTTACCCGATCAAAAACAGCAAAAAACGATCTCTATGCGTATTAAAAATGAGGGATGGTATTTTTCAGTTTGGGATTATGATCCGAGCATTCAAGGAATGCTAAACATGCTGGATGAAATTGAAGCGCAAATCAGCAAAAATCATGTTCAAGCTGAGCAATTATGGCAGCGATTAACTCAAGAGTTATGCATCAGTTTTCATTTTTTAGAGATGAAAGACTTTAATCTAAGCGATGAACTTTATATCAAAATGAATGCTCGAGGTGTGCATTTATCTGAATTTGAGAACTTTAAAGCTTGGTTAAACCAAAAAATACCGAGCGAATTTGCTGCAAATTTTTTCCATTGTTTAGATCAACAGTGGACAGATCTATTTTGGTCACTTAAACCTAAGCATCAAGAAAATATTGACGATATTTTATATGAATCTTTTAAAGTCACATGCAGCGGTTTGCTGGCATTGATGCTGAGTCAACAGGCAGATAAAAAAAATTGGGATACAAACCCGCACGCTTTATTGATTGATGATTTAAGAAAAATCATCAACCATGATCTGCAACAAAAGGCATATATAGATGTAAAACGCTATGATGAACTGTTTTATTTGAAACATTGTCAGCAGTTCTATGGCTTTATGAATTTTATTTATGTTTTAAAACATGATTATGTTCAGATCTTTAATCATATTCAGCCGTATCTGTTTGAAGATAAAAAAATCGTCTTACAGCAGTCTTATCAAGCATATATTTTGCTCTTTAATGTCTTTATTTACTGTCAACAGAAAGCTTATCTGGATATCAAATCAATCCAAGAAGATTTAGCGAAGCATCACCAACAATTTTTAGATTATTTTAATATTTCACGCAGAATTGTGATGAATCATGTGCACAATAATTTGAATGATTATGTTGAAAGTATTGCAGCTTTATCTCAGTGGGCGCAGGCAATTGATTTAAACAATGTTATTCAGAGTGTCGCCGTATTTAATGATTTTAATATCAAAATGAGTCAAGACTTTGCTCAGCAAATACGAGAAGAAAAGTATAAGGCTGAATTGATTATTAAAGGTTGGAATCAACAGCAGTTAGAACGTATTGCAGATCAAAAGGTATTTCATGGTCAAATCCAGTTTTTACTCGATTGGAGTCTGGATCCAGACACTACTGCACATGAACAGAAATTTATTCAATATGCAAATAAATTAATCAATTTATTTGAATGTAGTTTGGCAAAAGAAGATGCTAACGATCATTATCTTTTACAGCGCCTGTTATTGTGCTATGGAGATTATTTGCCAAAACGAAGCAGTAAATATACGTTTTGCCAGATGAATTTAAATGGCGACGCTCGATCACACAATGAAAATTGGCGTTTGGTTTTTAATCAAGAAACCATATATATTGACGGTCAAGTTTCAACCTTGCCATTCCTTCAGCAACTTTTAAATGATTTACCTGTGGAGTTTTCACGACAGGATATCATTGAAAAGATAGACACTAAAAAACAAATAATTCACGATTGGCGACGACTTTGCATTGATTATCCGCAAACAATCACGTACACCAAAAACAAATTATTGGATAAAACAGCAACAGACATTCATTTAATTCATCAAGAAAAGCGTACACGGTTTGTTGAATTAAGGAGTTATTGTTTAGGAATCAAACTACGTTCCGTATTTAAAGAACAGTATGCGATTGATTATAAAGACAGCCTATTTGTAGAGTTTCCTAATAGTGTTGAAATTAAAAATGATCAGTTACACCTTTACATTCGCTATGACAGTACAACTGATCGTTTTAAAACTTTTGCTTATTCATCAGCAGGTGATGAACGCATCATCATAGAAAAAGCCTTAGACAAAGATGCCGAGATCTTAGGGGTAATAAATGCATTTACAGCCATTTATCTGTCTAAAGATGCGTGCTCTGAGAAAATACATGAATAATGGCAATACCTGCAATGATAAAGCTTAGTCCAATCATGGCTGCGACATCCAAATGCTGTTTAAAGAAAATCCAGCCCACCGTGGAGATAAATACAATCCCTGCACCTGACCACATGGCGTAAGTCATCCCCATGGGAATGCTTTTCATGGTGAGTGAGAGGAAATAAATCGCGATCAGATAACCAATACACGTAATCACGGTGGGTTGCCACACCGTAAAACCTTTGGATGCATTGAGTGCAGAGGTCGCGATGACCTCTGCCACAATTGCAATCAGTAAATATAAATAAGCCATTGATATACCATTCTATTTACTGCTGCTCACTTTGGTCATTCGCGGAATGACAGGTAAGTCAGCCAATGCAGGATCAAGCTCATCTTCTTCGGCATGAACTAAACGATCAACTTTCTGACGGAGTTTCTTAAATTCAGGCGTGAGCATGACTTCAGGATCACGTGGACGAGGCAAATCTACTTCAATAATTTCTTTGATTTCACCTGGATTGGCTTTCAGTGCCACAATGCGGTCAGCCAATAAAATCGCTTCATCCATATCGTGGGTGACAAAAATGATGGTGATATCAATGTTTTGCCATAAATCCATCAAGTGACGTTGCATTTTTTGGCGCGTATGTGGATCAAGCGCACCAAAAGGTTCATCCATAAGTAATATTTTGGGCTGATTCACTAAGGCTCTGGCAATCGCAACACGTTGTTTCATCCCACCAGAGAGTTGGTGTGGATATTGGTTTTCATATTTTTCTAAACCAATAATGTTAATCCATTCACGTGCTTGAGCTTCTGCTGTGGGGTTACTTTGACCTTTCATTAAGGGGCCAAACATCACATTTTCTTTCACAGTTTTCCAAGGGAAAAGGGTATAGCCTTGAAACACCATGCCACGTTCTGGACTCGGGCCTTTAATTGCTTCGCCATCCACCAAAATTTCACCACTGGTATATGGGTCTAAACCAGCCACAATACGGCTAAATGTCGATTTACCACAGCCAGATGGCCCAATCACACAGATAAACTCACGTTTATGAATCTTTAAATCAATCGCATTTAAAATAGTGCGTGTGCTTTTACCATGTTGAAAAGACTGGGGCAGTTGTTTGGCTTCTAAAATCACCGGACGCTGATAAATGGCATCAAAATATTCACGTGTACTGACTTGATTGTTATCCATTAGATTGCTCCTGCTTTCCATTTAAATAGGCGTTGACCAATTTTCATTAAGATCAAATCACATACCAAACCAATGACACCAATAATCAAGATTGCAGCAAAGACATTGTCAAAGTTTTGGTAGCGAGCTTGTTGTGTAATAAACCATGTTATCCCTGATGTACTTCCGATCAATTCAGCAACAATCAAATAAGTCCATGCCCAACCAAGTAGCACACGTAAATTACGATAAATTTCAGGTAAGGCAGCAGGAATTACCACATGAATTAAGCTTTTGAGTTTATTGGTACCTAAAGTAAAACCTGCTTCGATCAGGCTGCGATCCACCAGACGTGTGGTATTGGCAATAATCAGGATTTGCTGGAACAAGGTTCCAATCACAATAATGGCAATTTTTGGTGCATCATTAATTCCGAGAATTGCCACTGCCAGTGCACCAAAGGCCGGAGCAGGCAAATAGCGGAAGAATTCGACAAAGGGTTCGATCAGCTGGGAAATTTTATTTGAAAACCCGCATAAAATACCGAGTGGAATACCGACCAAGGAAGAAATAAAGAACGCAGTAAAGACCAGCTTGATACTGTGCCACAGACTTTCATGAAACCAGGGTGCATTGGCCTGAGCAGGCTCCGTGGTAAAGGCCGTGACCAGTGCAATCGCAACTTCATGTGGTGCAGGCAGATAAATCGGGTTGACCAGAATACCCTGCGGCGGAGCCAGACCCTGATCTACCGCAGACTGAGCAGCAGAAAAAAACTGGTCTTTATCAATACGACTTTCGACCTGTAAGTAGGCAACACTACCTGAATCAGTAATCTGGACTTGTGGATGCCAAATAAATGGCAAATAGCTGACTGCACACCAAATCAGAATTGGTATTAAAAAAGACCCCAAGCCAAACAGTAATTTATTTCTTTGACTGAGTTCACGTGCAACGTAACTCATAGTGTTGCCCCTCAATATTACAAATTTTATAAAACGTAATACTGACTAAGCAAAATGGATGCCATTTCATCCCAAATCCTGAAATGACTTTAAAAAGGGCTTATTTTTATAGAAAAAATTAGCAGATAACTCTTAATCATATTTAAGAAGTTAGATCAGAATACAGAGATTTTTAATCATTTTCTGGAAAATAGACTCAATAAAAAAGACCCGAAAAATCAGGCCTTTTTTTCAGTAACATCATTTAGCCAATAATGTCTGCATGCTGGTTTTGCAAGCTATAGATGCACTGCTGCGCAATCTGTAGCTGATCATCTTCTGATAGATCAAGATTTTCCCATTTCTGCATCTGCTGTAGGAGCCAGATAAAATCATCGACTTTCGGTTCGGCACTTTCCCCAACAAAATTCCGGATAATATTCTTGATCTTGTGAAAGTCATAAACATGCCGCTGGGCGGAACATTCAAACTGAATAATCTGATAGTCCACCAGCATGTCCCATACTTCTGATAAATCACTGCGCTGCTTTAAATCATTCTGCGCTTTTTGTACTGCCTTGACCACTGCCTCTACAGTAAATGGATGCTGTTCTGCCCATTCTTGGGTCATGGCCAAAACTTTATCGGCAACTTTTGGAATGACATTCTGGCTCGCAGCGACGATAAAGCTATAGCCTTCAAGTTTGGCCTGAATATTCCAGGGTTCTCCCACGCAAAAGCCATCGAATATCTGTTCCGAGATTCCTTTCACCATCGAAGGTGGTGGTGACGTCATCAGGTGAATAGTGTGGGCAATATTGAAATCTGTCAGGGCCAACCATTCTTTTATACAGTAATGATGAATTGAATGCTTATAGACATAGGCAAGATTCACTTTCTGATGATGTTGCAAGGCCCGCACCAATTTCTGAGAACTGCTTTTTTCATCATCTTCTGCATCAATTCCCAATTCATGACACAGATCTTGACGCAGGCTGATAAAAGCCTGATTCATGCTCAGTACCAACGGGGTTTGCAAAGCCACCTGTAACTGGTCTGTACCCAGAGCAGCAGCAGGTAGCATGGCGGACAAACAATGCGCAGCGTCCAGAAAGCCATAGGCCAGACGGTCTCTTAAACTGGACCAGGAGGCCTCCCGGATTAAGTTGATGGTTAATCCCTGTTCGGCAAAATAACCCTGTTTTTCGGCCCAGAGAATGGCCACACAATCAAGCAAAGGAATATAGCCAATATTGAGTTCAGTTTTTTCTAATGTGGACATATGCTTTTCCTTATTGGCCCAATAACAGCTTCTGTGCATCGAGCAGGCGTCTGGCCATTTCACCAATGGTAATCCGGTGACTCATGGCATTTTTACGTAATAAGGCAAAGGCCTGTTCTTCAGATAATGCATGCAGCTGGATCAGCAATGCTTTGGCTTTATCGATATCTTTACGGTCAATCAGCTTGTCTTGGGTTTCTTTTAAATCGTTCAGCAGCTTTTTATGCTTGCGGAACTGTTCAATTGATATTTCCAGAATGCTTTCTAATTTGCTGGGATCAATACCATCGACAATATAAGCCGTGATCCCGGCATCAATCGCACTTTTGATGGTGTCTTTATTGGAGTTTTGGGTAAACAGTACGGTAGGAAGTTCATATTGGCTGACACAGCTTTCAATAATATCCCGATGTGGATGATCCATATTTAGCAGAATCACATCTGCATGGATGCCTTTGACATGCACCATATTCAGATCATTCAGGATTAAACAGGCCACCACCTGAAAATCATGTAACAGCAGCGATTCCTGGATGAATTGGGCGCGCTCCAGATCATCATCAATAAGAGCAATTCGTAATTTAGACATGGAATATTTTCAAGTAAGGCCTAAGGAATATTCAAGTACGAATAATGCAAAAAACATGCCATGATATTGGTGCATCAAAGAGTTATTTTGAGTTCAATTTGGTGCAGGAGTTTGATCTGAGCAGCGCATCCATCATCAAAATAAAGCATTTCCTGCAATTTTCTGGCTGATATCAGTCATTGTGTTGCTAAAAAAGTTGGCATGCTTCCTGCATTTATCAAATTGTCAAAGATGACTTTCAATACGAATAACGGCCAACGATGCCCGTTCTGATCGTAGTTGCACTTTAAAAGGGTGCAACTGAGATTTCGTTCAGCACAGGATAAATAACATGGTCAGTTGTTCAGCAATACAAACCGTACGGGCATTTCAACCCTTGATCCAGCATTTCAAACAGCTGGGGCACGGTATTTACCACCCATTCAAACAGTCGACATATCAACCACTAGATCTGATATGTGGCTTTTTATCGTCTTTAAAAAAACAATAGTCGGAGTGCAGATATGAAAATTCTCATGATTGGGCATGGTATGGTGGGGCATAAATTCATCGAATCTGTACTGGAACAGGCCGGTGATGACATTGAGCTGACCATTTTGGCAGAAGAGCCGCATTTGGCTTATGACCGGGTGCATTTGACCGAATATTTCAGCGGCAAGTCGGTCAAGGATCTGAGTCTATGCCGTAGTGATTTCGCCGATGCCTATGGCATTGATTTACGACTGAATACCAAAGCAGTTGAAATGGATCAGCTGAATAAAACGGTAACGACTAATCACGGTGATGTGCTGAGTTTTGACAAGTTGATTCTTGCCACCGGCTCTTATGCCTTTGTACCGCCAATCCCGGGCAATGAGCGTCAAAACTGTTTTGTCTATCGTACTATTGAAAATCTGGACGCGATTCGTGCCGCCAGCCTGAATGCAAAAACCGGCGTGGTGATTGGCGGTGGCTTGCTCGGACTGGAAGCCGCGAAGGCATTACGAGATCTGAATCTAGACACCCATGTGGTGGAATTTGCCCCGCGTCTGATGGCGGTGCAGATTGATGATCTGGGTGGCCGGGTATTGCGTTCTAAAATCGAAGATTTAGGCGTCAAGGTTCATACCCAGAAAGCCACATCAAGTATTGAAGATGGTGAAACTGCCCAGCATATAATGAGGTTTGGCGATGGCTCAGTCCTTGAAACCGACATCATTTTATTCTCTGCCGGCATTCGTCCGCGTGATGAACTGGCCCGTCAGAGTGGTCTGCTGATTGGTGAGCGTGGTGGCATCATCATCAATGATTATTGTCAGACTTCCAATCCGGATATTTATGCCATTGGCGAATGTGCACTCTGGGACAATAAAATTTATGGTCTGGTTGCACCAGGCTATGACATGGCGCGTATCGCAGCGAAACATGTACTGGGCCAAGAGAGTCATGCATTCGCTGGCGCCGACATGAGCACCAAGCTCAAACTGATGGGTGTGGATGTTGCTTCTATTGGTGACGCACATGCCATGTCACCTGGTGCCTTGAGCTATTTCTATGCTGATGAAGCCGCGCAGGTTTATAAAAAAATCGTGGTGTCAGCAGACAGGACCAAGCTGCTGGGCGCGGTGCTGGTGGGCTGTGCCAAAGAATATAGCGATCTTTTACAAATGATGCTGAATGGTCTGGCTGTGCCGGAGCAACCGGAAAGCCTGATCATGCCAGGCTTTGATCAGTCAACTTCCAAATCGGGTGGCAGTGGCATCGATTTATTGCCTGACAGTGCGACCATCTGTTCCTGTAATAACGTTTCCAAAGCTGATATCTGTTCAGCCATTGATGGCGGTGCAACTTCATTGGGTGCACTGAAAAAATGCACGCAGGCTGCAACGGCGTGCGGTGGCTGTGCGCCACTGGTGACGCAGGTTCTCAAATCCGAATTACAGCGTCAGGGTGTCACGGTGAACAATCACCTGTGCGAACATTTTGCCTATTCGCGTCAGGAACTGTATCACCTGGTACGCGTGCATGAAATCAAGACTTTCTCTGACCTGATTCAGCAACATGGTCATGGCATGGGCTGTGATATCTGCAAACCGACTGTGGCCAATATTCTGGCATCCTGCTGGAATGATTTTGTTCTGAAACCAAGTCATGCCGGTTTGCAGGACAGCAATGACTATTATCTGGGCAATATCCAGAAAGATGGTTCCTATTCGATTGTGCCACGTGTGGCAGGCGGCGAGATCACCCCGGATGGCCTGATTAGCATCGGTCAGATTGCCAAAGATTATGGCTTATATACGAAAATCACGGGTGGACAACGGATTGACATGTTTGGTGCGCAGGTACATCAATTACCGGAAATCTGGGGAAAACTGATCAATGCCGGTTTCGAGTCCGGACATGCCTACGGCAAATCCTTACGTACCGTGAAATCTTGTGTGGGCAGTACCTGGTGCCGTTTTGGCGTCGATGATTCTGTCGGCTTGGCGATTTTTCTGGAAAACCGTTACAAGGGCCTGCGTTCACCGCATAAAACCAAAATGGCCGTATCCGGCTGTACCCGTGAATGTGCCGAAGCACAAAGCAAGGATGTCGGTGTCATTGCCACGGAAAAAGGCTGGAATTTATATGTCTGCGGCAATGGCGGTATGAAGCCGCGCCATGCTGAACTGCTCGCCTCGGATCTGGATACTTCCACACTCATCAAATATATCGACCGCTTCTTTATGTTCTATATCCAGACGGCGGATCGTCTACAGCGCACCAGTGTATGGCGTGACAATATGGAAGGTGGGCTGGATTATCTGAAAGATGTCATTGTGCACGATTCGCTTGGCATTGCGGCTGAACTGGAAAGCCGTATGCAGCATGTGATTGGCACTTATCAGGATGAATGGCGCACCGCGATTGAAGATCCAGAAGTACGCAAACGCTTTAAAACCTTTATCAACGCCAAAGCAGCCGAGCAGAATGACCCGCATATTCAGTTTGCACCTGTACGTGGTCAGATCCGGCCAAAGACTGACGCTGAACGTGATCTCAACCGTATTCCAGTGGTTGAAGCCTAAACACCACAGTCAGGGAGAATGAAAATGACAATTTTAAAAGATATGAACGAACTGAACTGGTACGAAGTCTGTCATCTGGATGAGATCACCCCGAATACTGGTGTTGCAGCTTTGATTGAAGATCAACAGATTGCAATTTTTCGCGTGGGTCAGGAACAGCGGGTGTATGCGCTCAGCAATCAGGATCCGTTTAGTCTGGCCAATGTCATGGCACGTGGCGTTCTGGGCGATCTGCAAGGTGAGCGTGTAGTCGCATCCCCAATTTACAAGCAGCATTTCAGTCTGGTGACCGGCCGTTGTCTGGAAGAGCAAGATCAGAAATTACTGGTATTTCCAACCCGAATTGAAAATGGCACAGTCTTTATCAGCCCAACTGCACAAAAGACCTATATTTCCAGTAATGGTCAAAACACAGAGCGTTTAAAACTGGTATTGGTCGGGAATGGGCTGGCGGGTATGCGCTGTCTGGAAGACTTGCTGGATATGGCGCCAGATCGTTATGACATTACCGTGATTGGGGAAGAGCCATGGGGCAATTACAACCGCATCATGTTGTCACCGGTATTATCTGGTGAGAAAAGTTTTGCCGAAATTATGTTGCATTCAGTCGACTGGTATACTGAAAAAGGTATCCGTTTTATTGGCGGAGATGCAGCACTCTCTATCGACCGCTCACGCAAACAGGTGCATACCGGAAAAGGCGAAATGGTTGCTTATGATCGTCTGATCCTCGCCACTGGTTCCAAACCTTTCGTACCGCCAATTCCGGGTGCTGAACTTGAAGGCGTGATTAGCTTCCGGGATATTCAGGATGTTAACCGCATGCTGGATTACTGCAAAACCAAGCAAAACGCCGTCGTGATTGGGGGCGGCCTGCTGGGACTGGAAGCAGCTTATGGACTGAAGCAGCAGGGGATGAATGTGACTGTGCTGCACCTGATAGACCGTATTATGGATCGTCAGCTGGATATGAAAGCCAGTCAAATGCTGAAAAAATCAATTGAAGATAAAGGTATCCGGATCATTACCGAAGCCAACACCGAAGAGCTGCTCGGTATTGATGGTCACGTGACTCAACTGCGTTTAAAAGACGGGACAGTGCTGGATGCCGATCTGGTGGTCTTTGCCGTCGGGATTCGTCCGAATAAAACTCTGGCTGAACAGGCTGGCTTGCGCTGCAATCGTGGAGTGCTGGTGAATGACACCATGCAAACCTATGACCCGAGTATTTATGCAGTGGGGGAATGTATTGAGCATCGTGGCCAGACCTTTGGACTGGTTGAACCATTATGGGGACAGGCTTTTATCTGTGCGACACATCTGGCTGAACATGGTCGACTGACCTTTAAGGCACCGACTGTTCCGACCCAGCTTAAGGTCAGCGGATGTGATGTCTTCTCAGCCGGAAATTTCGAACCGCAGGATGATTTTGAAGATATCGTGCTGAATGATGAAAAACGTCAGATCTATAAACGGATCATTATTCAGCAGGACAAAGTCATTGGTGCAGTGCTATTTGGCGATACCGAAGATGGGGCTTGGTATGCAGAACTGATTGCGGACCAGACACCAATTAGTAATATCCGCAGCAAACTGCTTTTTGGTCGGGATTTTGCATTAAAAAAGGCAGGGTAATCGGATCAATCTCCCAACCCCTCTTAAAACAAGAGGGGAACCTCTCTCCTTTATTAAAGGAGGGTTGGGGAGGATTAAAGCTTTTGAGACATAGAAAAAATTTAAATCAAACCTGTAAAAGCTAGATATCAGCGTTTTGGTGAAACAAGTGAATTTGGATGATTAAGGAGCGCAGCAGCAATGAATAGTATTCCGGTTATGGAACTACATAGCTCTACTGAATCCCAAATAAAAACCACTCAGACGACCTGTCCTTATTGTGGAGTAGGCTGTGGTGTCATCGCGCACGTAAGCCAAACCCCGATGGGTGAAAAGGTTCAGATTGAAGGCGATGTTCAGCATCCTGCGAACTTGGGCAAGTTGTGTATTAAAGGCAGTCATCTTGCCGATACACTTGGCTTAAAAACCCGGCTTCTGCATCCGATGACAGGTCGAAAAGAACAGCGGCAAATAAGCACTTGGGATCATGCCATTTCTAGTATTGCCAATAAATTTCAGCAATGTATTGATCAGTATGGACGCGACAGCATCGCCTTTTATGTCTCCGGCCAGCTTTTGACTGAAGACTATTATGTGGTGAACAAGTTTTTAAAGGGCTATCTTGGTACTGCCAATATTGATACCAATTCAAGACTGTGCATGTCATCTGCTGTGGCTGCACATAAGCGGGCTTTTGGCGAAGATCTGGTGCCGGCCAGCTATACAGATTTTGAGCAGACAGAAATGGTGGTTCTGGTCGGTTCCAATACCGCCTGGTGCCATCCGGTGCTTTATCAGCGCATCATGAAAGCCAAGGAAGAGCGGGATTTATTTGTGGTAGTGATTGATCCACGCTTTACTGCAACCTGTGAAGCGGCAGATTTACACTTACCTATTTTACCAGGTCAGGATGTCGCGCTGTTTAATGGCCTGTTACAGTATCTTCAGCAAAATGGCTATACTGATCTGGATTTTGTTACACAACATACCCAAGGTCTGGAGCAGGCACTTGCCAGCAGCTCGACAGAGTCATCACTTGAAAGCGTGGCAAAGCGTACTGGTATTGCTATTGAAAAATTAACCTTATTTTTTCAGAAATTTGCCCAGACCGAAAAAATCATGAGCCTGTTTTCCATGGGTGTAAACCAATCCTCTCAAGGAGTAGACAAGGCCAATAGCATTATCAACTGTCATTTATTGACAGGGAAAATAGGCAAACCCGGTGCGGCACCTTTTTCCATGACTGGACAACCGAATGCGATGGGCGGACGGGAAGTCGGTGGGCTGGCCAATATGCTGGCCAGCCATCTAGATTTGGAGAACCCGCAGCATCAGCAACTGGTGCAGGACTTCTGGCAAAGCCCGGTCATCGCGCGGCAGCCCGGATTAAAAGCAGTAGATTTATTTCAAGCGGTGGAAAGCGGAAAAATCAAGGCCGTCTGGATTATGGCCACCAATCCGATCGTGAGTTTGCCCAATGCAGATCAGGTTAAACGCGCTCTGGAAAAGTGTGAATTTGTAGTGGTTTCTGATATTTGTCTCGACACTGATACCACGCAATATGCCGATGTACTGTTACCGGCACTGGGTTGGGGCGAAAAAGATGGCACAGTCACCAATTCGGAGCGCCGTATTTCACGGCAAAAGGCCTTTTTGCCGGCTCCGGGTGAAGCCAAAGCAGACTGGTGGGCCATTTCCCGGGTGGCTCAGGTCTTAGGTTTTCGCGGTTTTGACTTTAACAATAGCCATGACATTTTTCTGGAACATGCCCGTTTATCTGCCTATCAGAATGGTTCACTTTCGCAACGCGCAGATACGCCAAATTTCCGCTATTTCAACCTGCAAGGTTTAACTCATCTCAGTTTTGCAGAATATCATAATCTGGCACCGATCCAGTGGCCAGTCTGGGATAAGCAAGAAGTTCATCAGGTTGGTCAACTATTTAGCCAAGGCCAGTTTAGCCATGCAGATGGCAAAGCCAGATTGGTGCCAACAGTTGCAGCCGATCCGGTACATGCTATTTCTACTGAATATCCGCTGATCCTAAATACCGGACGGATCCGCGATCAATGGCACACCATGAGCCGTACCGGATTATCTGCCAGTTTATCCCAGCATCGTGCCGAGCCTTATTGTGAGTTGCATCCGCAAGACGGGTTGAAATATGGCCTGAAAGATGGCGAGCTGGTCGAGGTGAAATCCGCTTGGGGAAGTTGTGTACTCCGTGTGCAATTTTCACAAAATATGCGACGTGGCCAGATTTTTGCACCGATTCACTGGAACGACCAGTTTGCGTCCGATGCGCGGATTGGCAAAGTGGTGAATCCGGTGGTTGACCCGATTTCCGGCGAGCCAGAGTTTAAGCATACTCCGGTGATGATCCAGCCATTTTATACTCAGTGGCAGGGCGTGCTGTATGT
Organism: Acinetobacter sp. YH12106; assembly: GCF_013418995.1. Classification (NCBI taxonomy): domain Bacteria; kingdom Pseudomonadati; phylum Pseudomonadota; class Gammaproteobacteria; order Moraxellales; family Moraxellaceae; genus Acinetobacter; species Acinetobacter sp. YH12106. The sequence goes on along the minus strand of NZ_VPAV01000024.1, from coordinate 11,325 downwards.
ACGGGAAGGCTTTAAACAACAGATCCAGACCATGATTAAAAATACGGTGTGGTGGAGCAAAATTCAAACCACTCAGGCCATCCGTTATGAACTGGCAGACCGGCGCAGGTTTTCTGACATCACCGGGCAGATCAAGAGTCTCTTAGACTTTAATGATGAAAGCTTTGAATGGCTGAATCTCGAAGATCAAACGGCGCATATCAGTCATAGTGTGGTTCTTCAGGATGGCCAGTTAATTGCCAGTTTTTATATCGCACCGGCGGCATTATTGCCAGATCGTGACTGGGTGGCTGGCCTGTTTAGACGTGAACGTCTGAGTGCATTACATCGTAAAGCATTGCTGGCAGGTCAGGCCATGTCGATGGGAAATAGTGAAGGAGCATTGGTCTGTAGCTGTTTTAAGGTCGGCGAGAACCGAATTATTCAAACCATTAAAGATAAAAATATCACGCATGAAAAACAGGTGACTGCATGTCTAAAAGCCGGAGGAAATTGCGGTTCGTGTTTGCCAGAAATTAGAGGCCTGATTAAGGCCTGCCAGACGGAGTGCATAGAATGAAAAGAAGAGTGATGAAGACGGTGTCTTATCTGGAAACCGACGTGGTGATTCTGGCCGGAGGTTTAGCGCGGCGCATGAATGGCATCAATAAATTGCTGCACAAATTTGATGATGAAATCCAGCTGATTAAAATCCATCAGCAACTGAAGTCCCGGGCAAGCAAAGTCTGGGTCAATAGCCATCGGGATCATTCCATTTATAAACGGATGATTCCTTCGATCGACTTTTATCAGGACGATGAACCCGGTTTTCAGGGACCATTGATGGGCATGAAGAGTGCCTGGTCATATGTACAATCTGATTATGTGCTGTTCGTGCCTTGTGACGTGACCTATATCCCCAAAAAGGTCATTTCACGTTTACATCAGGCCTTGCAACGACATCCTTTATCTGAAGTGGCGGTAGTTGAAATCAATGAAAAGGCATTGTTTCCATTCTGTCTGATGAAACGCAGCAGCTTCCCCACGCTTATCCAACACCTTGAAAATGATCAGCACAGTTTAAAACTCTGTTTTGCTGACATGCACATGCAGCGGGCAAGTTTTAAAAATCGTGCCCTGTTTTTCCACAGCATTAATTCATTTGATGAGCTACAGCAGCATCAACAGCTTAACTTTCTCTAGCGTTTAAAATGCTAAAAGCCGAATTATCATATTCTGGCTCACCAAAATATTGCTTTTTTTATTTTTCGAACAAAATTTCGGACTAAAAAAGAACAAATATTATCCATTAATATTATTTAAAAATAAATTTGTGCAAAGTTGGAACACTTATTGCTCATTCATTGTGAAGAAATAGGGCAGTAAATCAAGACTGTTAAATAACCGTGCAGATCTCATCATGGACCGCAGCAATGAACAGCATGAAAGTTTTAGCATCTCGCAGTATCTTTCAGGATCAGTTTGGACGCCAGAAACGTAAGTTGCGGATATCAGTAACTGACCGTTGTAATTTCAAATGCAGCTATTGCATGCCTGAACATCCGGAATGGATGAACAAAAAAGATTTGCTCAGTTTTGAAGCCCTGTATGCTTTTTGCGAGTTTATGGTGCGACACGGGATTGAGCAGATCCGGGTGACGGGGGGCGAACCGTTGATGCGTCAAGGTATTGTTCATTTTATTGCCCGCTTACAGACATTGAAAGCCTTTGGCCTGAAACGTATTTCCATGACCAGCAATGGCCATTATTTAAAAGATTATGCCCAACCGCTTAAACGCGCAGGACTCGATGATCTGAATATCAGTCTAGACAGTCTTGATCCAAAGCAGTTTCAGCAACTGACCCAAAAACAGTTACAGCCTGTACTTCAAGGTATTTCTGCCGCACAGCAGGCAGGTTTGACCGTCAAGATCAATAGTGTGCTCATCAAAGGCATCAATGACAATCAGATTATTCCTTTGGTGAAATGGGCACAGCATCAGGCTATAGAACTGCGTTTTATTGAGTTTATGCCCCTCGATGGCGATCAGAAATGGAATCCGTCTGATGTCATCAGTGAGCAGGATATCCTGGATCAACTGAAAACTGAATTTGATGTCCAGGTATCTCAAGGACAAGGCGCCAATCCAGCCCGTGGCTATTTGGTCAATGGGCAGCCTTTGGGGATTATTTCCACCATTACCCATTCATTTTGCAGTGATTGTGACCGTCTGCGCCTCAATGCCCAAGGTGAATTTTATAACTGTTTATTTGCCAGACAAGGCCTGAACCTTAAGGCAGATATCGAACAACTGGCGCTGGATCATTTCGCCACACAGACATTTCAGCACAAGCTCCACGCTTATATCTGGCATAAAGAGGCCGGCTTCCATGCGATCCAGCAATCACCAATACAAAAGCCGATCCGAAAAATCAGCATGCACAGCATTGGAGGGTAAATATGTCACTCACTCAGCAAAAATTAATTCATATCAAAATAGAAGCCTTCGGTGCGATTGAACGACAAATTCCCGCAGATTTAAATTTGCAATGCGAGTCTGAAATTCATGTTTCTGAAGTCCTGAACCAGTTGCTATCCCTCTATCCCGATATACAGCCCATGCTGGAACGTTGTGCCTGTGCAATCGGTGAAGACATTATTTCCAGACAGAATGTTTTAAATCGTGACAGTACGCTGGTGCTGTTATCGCCGGTAGCAGGAGGCTGAGATGCAACTCAAGTCACTAAAACAATTTGCCCGAATCCAGCAGACTGCTTTTAGTCTAGAGGATTTTGATGGTATCCAGCATTTTCCGGAATGTGGTGGAATCGGCATCTTTGTCGGAACAGTACGTAACCATCATCAGGGAAAAGCTGTGCGTGCCCTGAAATATACTGCCTATGCGCCTGTGGCTGAAAAAATGATTCGTGAAATTGAACAGCAGATCCAGACCAAATATCAGGTGTCTTATGTGCGGGTGGTACATCGGATAGGTGAGCTGGGGGTTGGGGAAACAGCCATTATTGCTATGGCTTATGCGGCCCATCGTCGTGAGGCCTTCGCTGCCTGTGAGGAAGCTGTGGAACGGGTGAAGCATGAGGTTCCGGTCTGGAAAGAAGAGTTTTATCTGGATGGTAGCAGCCAGTATGTGGAAGGCTGTTGTATTCGAAAAGATCATGGACCTGAAACTAATCACTCTCATCATGCAGAAGAAGCGCATTGTCACCATCACCATGTAGCAGAACACGCTTGCCAATCACCATCTAATTAAATGCGTCCAATGAGGATGCATAAGATGAATCACTTTAAAACAGATTTTAAAAATTAGCCTGGGATGAATCATGAAAAATGTAGGGATGAAAGCAGAAAGTTACCGTACAGCAATTGCCACTGGAATCCTGCATGCACCGCCACATTGCATTGAGCTGCTACGTAATGGCAATACTGAAAAAGGTGATGCCCTGAAAACAGCACGCATTGCCGGCATTCTAGGTGCCAAACGGACCGATGAGCTGATTCCATTGTGCCATCCATTACCGATTTATCGTGCCGATGTGGAATATGAACTGTGTGATGCACATATCGAAATTATTGCTACCGTTGAAACCATTGGACCAACTGGTGTGGAAATGGAAGCTTTGACCGCAGTCAGTCTGGCAGGTCTGACCTTGTATGACATGCTGAAGCCGCATTGTGAACCGGAAGATTTGTCGCTGGATCAATGCAGGTTGCAGCAGAAAAAAGGCGGAAAATCACATTTTACCCGCGTACTTAAAGAGAGTCTGTCCGCTTCAGTTATTGTACTGTCCGATACGGTTGCAGCAGGTAAAAAGCCGGACACTGCCGGACAAAACGTACTGGAAATTTTGCAAGAGGCTAATTTTGACGCTATTAATTATCAGGTCATTCCCGATAGCCCAGAACAGCTATTGACCCTGATTGAACAGCAGAAAAATCAGTATCCGCTGATTCTAACTGTGGGCGGTACTGGATTGGGTCCTAAAGACCTGACAGTTGAGACTCTGCAACCTTTGCTGCAACGGGAAATTCCAGGCTTGATGGAAGCTTCACGTAGTTTTGGGCAGAAACGTACACCTTATGCGGCATTAAGTCGTGGCGTGGCTGGCTATATTGAGAACAGTCTGGTGATGACCCTGCCGGGAAGTCGGCAGGGTGCGAAAGAATCCCTGATCGCGGTGCTTCCAGCGTTGGTGCACTTATTTGATGTGCAAAAAAATATTCCACATTCGGGAGGCTATCAATGAATCAGGCAATATCGCATTCAGCCTGCGGTGCTGAGCCGGGACTGATTTCTGTTGATCAGGCACTACAGATGATACTTGAGCAGACGAATGTCTTGGCAATTGAAAGCCTGCCGCTTGTTCAGACTCTGAATCGCTATCTGGCAAAAGCGATTGATTCGGCTATTCCATTGCCGCTGTTTTCACAAAGTGCTGTAGATGGCTATGCGCTTTGCAGTCCAGAAAATGTTAGTGCTCACAGCACTTTTGAACTCATTGGAGAGATTCGGGCAGGGCAAAGTACTGAAATTGAACTGCGGCCAGGTCAGGCGGTCCGGATTTTTACCGGTGCCAGGATTCCAGCAGGAACTACAACGGTCGCCCGTCAGGAAATTGTCAAATGCCATGCCAATCAAATCATTATTACAACAGACCTAAAGCCTCATACGGATATACGTGATGCAGGCGAGGAAATCGCACAAGGGCAGCGTCTGGCAGATGCAGGTCAAAAACTGCATGTAGGTGCAATTGCAGCTTTGAGCATGGCAGGCGTAAAGCAGGTTTCAGTCTATCGTTATCCTAAAATTGCTGTTGTGATTACTGGAGATGAAGTCGCTTCCAGCATTGAAGACCTGAATTCCGGAAAAATCTTTGACGCCAATGCTCCACTGATTCAGGCCTGGTTTCAATCACAGGGTCAAAACGTAGATATTCTGCATGTTTCAGATAATGAGTATGAGCTGCAAACGTTAATACATCGTCTTAAAAACCAATACGACTTCATATTGACCACAGGCGGGGTTTCGGTGGGTGATTATGATTTCATTCGTCCTGTTGCCCTGGAGCAGGGTTTTGAGCAGATTTTCTGGAAAGTGAAGCAGAAGCCCGGAAAACCGATGTTATTTGCCAAGTATCGTCGAGATGATCAAGGTTACTGTTATCTCTTGGGTTTGCCGGGAAATCCGGCTGCTGTGTATGTCGGGATGCAAATCTATACGGCAACTTTACTGAATGCCTTACAAGGGCAAAAGCAGTCACCTGCATGGCTTAGTGCGGTAATGACACATGATTTGAAAGCGGATGCACGTGAACGTTTTTTAAGAATGGCTGCAGAATTTGATCAGGGTACTTTAAAGCTCAAAAGCCTGGCGAAACAGCAGTCGCATATGTTGAGTAATCTGATGCAGGCCAATTGTCTGGTACGTATTCCGGCAGCAACAGAAATCCAAGCCGGGCATGTGGTACAAGGTTTACTGATTTGAAATGCCTGTCGCAATTCTCAATATTCGAATCACATAGAATGAGAAAGATGGATTTATTCAAAGTTCTAATCACTGGCGTGCTGTTGACTAGCCCCATGCTGTATGCCGAAACAGTTAAAATATATGCCGCAGCCAGCCTGACCAATGCGATTACTGATATTTCCAGACTATATGAGCAACAGCATCGGGACATCCAGATCGTTCCGGTTTTTGCTGCGTCTTCGGTATTGGCGAAACAAATTGCGGCGGGAGCGAGCAGTGATCTATTTTTCTCTGCAGACCTAGACTGGATGAATGATCTGATCAAGAAACAAAAAATTCAGATCGGTCAGATTCGACCTATGCTTTTGAATGAACTCGTATTGATTAGTTCTATTCAGCAAAAAAATCATTTTAAAATGTCAGCTGACTTTAATTTTGCTAAAGCCTTTCAGGGTTATTTATGTACCGGACAAATGGAATCGGTGCCTGCTGGAAAATATGCCAAACAAAGCTTAACCGGGCTGGGCTGGTTGAATCAGCTTCGAGGCAGAATTGTCGGTACGGATAGCGTCCGTTCAACTCTCGCATTTGTAGAACGTGGCGAATGTCAGGTCGGTATTGTGTATAGAACTGATGCCTTGATGAGTAAAAAAGTTAAAATTTCGGGGGTGTTTCCAGCCAGAACACATCGTCCGATTGTGTATCCGATTGCTTTAACCCGGCAGGGCCAGAAAAATCAGGCAGCAGTCCAATTTTCTGAATTTATCCAGACGAGTCCAAGGGCCAGGCAGATTTTCCAGAAATATGGTTTTAAGCTTAAGGTAGGCTAACTGCTCATGCTTACACCAGAAGAACTGAGTGCCTTAGCGCTTTCAGCCAAAGTAGCGGGCTTTGCCACAGCGGTGTGTCTGCCATTTGCTATCGCCGTAGCATGGTTACTGGCGCGTTATGAATTCAGGGCCAAATTTCTCGTAGAGGCAATATTGCAGATGCCTATGGTGCTACCGCCGGTAGTACTGGGCTATCTTCTGCTCCTGCTATTTGGTCATCAGGGTATGCTGGGGCAATATCTACATAAATGGGGAATTCAGCTGATATTTAACTGGAAAGGTGCGGTACTGGCAGCAATGATTGTGGCATTTCCTTTAATGGTTCAACCAATTCGCTTGTCTTTTCAAATGATCAACCGGCAGTTAGAACAGGTGGCAGGATCTCTGGGCGCTGCACCATGGCGGGTGTTCTGTAGCATTAGCCTGCCTCTGGCTTTGCCTGGAATTTTAATCGGCAGCATTTTATGTTTCAGCCGCAGTCTGGGAGAATTTGGTGCCACCATTACCTTTGTCGGTAATATTCCCGAGGAAACCCGCACGATTCCTATCGCCATTTATAGCCTGTTACAGCAGCCTGATGGAGAAAGCATGGCCATGCGTCTGGTCATTTTATCTCTGATTCTGGCTTTTTCAGCCTTGATTGCAAATTACTGGATCATGCAGAAGTATCAACGTAAATTGGAGGCTTAAGATGCTGAAGTGTGATTTTCAGTTTAATTACGCAAATTTCCAGCTACAGGCCAATCTGGATATGCAGACACAATTGATTGGTATTGTGGGGGCCTCGGGAAGTGGAAAAAGCACTTTTTTAAAAAACATTGCAGGGCTATTAAAACCATCACAAGGCTTTATTCATTTTCAGCAAAAAATATTATTTGATCATCAGCAGAAACTGAATATTCCTGTTCATCAGAGAAAAATTGCCCTGATTTTTCAGCAAGCCCTACTGTTTCCGCATCTGAATGTCATGCAGAATTTAAAATATGCAGAACAGCTAAACATAAAAAATAAAGGTCAGCAAAAATTTCTTTTCGAAGATATCGTTGAGCTACTTGAATTAAAGCCACTGCTTCGGTATCGGGCGCATCAGCTTTCTGGTGGACAGGCACAGCGCGTTTCTATCGGTCGTGCACTTTTATCTTCTCCCGATCTATTACTTTTGGATGAACCTTTAAATGGACTGGATCAAAAGCTGAAAAACCAGATTTTACCCTTTCTGAAAATTGTGATTCATCAAACAGATTTACCCATGATTTATGTGACCCATCATGTAGATGAAGTGGCGTATTTACAGGCGCAGGTGCTGCATTTTGAAAAGGGAAAAATTATTTGATCCAGCCCTGCACCGATTTAAACCAGCAATGACTCCGAGCAGGTCATCCTCTCGCTGTTTTTCTAACAATGCCTCAGAAGATATCTATCTTTCTCTCTATTTTTAAAAAATAAACATCTAAGTTAAAATCCTGAATATAAATTAGTTGATATAAAACAATATCTTATTCTATTTTAAAAATAATCTGGCATGACCTGTGCATATACCTGATTAAAGTCAAAGAAGACTCTACATTTGTATGACGGCCAATGACGTCCGTTCTGATCGTTACTGATATGCCTTGTGCATCACAGTGACTTAAATACGTTCAGTTCTGGTAAGGAAATGGCTATGTCTTCAAATACAAGTCTCAATAAAGCAACAAAAATAAGTCTATTTAACTTCAGTAGTTCAGCGATGCGGGCCTTCCATATGAGTTGGCTCGCTTTTTTTGTCTGTTTCTTTGCGTGGTTTGCCTGTGCACCCTTAATGCCTGTCATTGCCGGTGAATTCAGCCTGACCAAAGAGCAGATCGCCAATATCAATATTGCCGCAGTCGCTATTACAATTCTGGTGCGTCTGATCGTGGGGCCGTTGTGTGATAAATACGGTCCGCGTAAAACCTATACCGCCTTACTGATTATTGGCAGTATTCCGGTGTTTGGTGTGGCGTCGGCCAACAGTTATGAATCTTTCTTGTTTTTCCGTTTATTGATTGGCGCCATCGGTGCCAGCTTCGTGATTACCCAATATCATACCAGTATCATGTTTGCGCCAAATGTGGTGGGAACGGCAAATGCAACTACAGCAGGTTGGGGGAATGCCGGTGGCGGTGCGACTCAAGCCCTGATGCCTTTAATGCTGGCTGCTTTGGTCATGTTCGGTGTAGAACAGGCAATGGGATGGAGAATTGCGCTTCTGGTGCCGGGTATTCTGATGATCATTGTCGGTGTGCTGTACTGGAAATTCACCCAAGACTGTCCACAAGGTAATTTTAAAGAACTCCGTGCGCAAGGTATTTCTGTCGGTAGCGATAAAAAAGGTGGTCTTGCCATTCTGATACATGCCGCACGTAATTACCGTGTGTGGATTCTGTTTGGGGCTTACGCAGCCTGTTTTGGTATTGAAATTTTCATCCATAATATTATTGCCTTGTACTTTGTCGACAACTTCCAGTTTGGCCTAAAAGAAGCAGGCATGACTGCCGGAATTTTTGGTTTACTGGCATTGTTTGCCCGCGCCTTGGGTGGCATTGTTTCGGATAAAGTCGCGATTCAAAAAGGTCTGGATGGTCGAACCAAAGTTCTGTTTGCCTTGATCATGCTGGAAGGTCTGTTTCTTATTCTATTCTCGCAAATGAATAGCGCGACCTTGGCTATTATGGCGATGACCATCTTTGCCTTGTTTACTCATATGGCATGTGGCGCTACCTATGCACTGGTGCCTTTTATCGACCGTGATGCCTTGGGTGGTGTGGCCGGTATTATTGGTGCAGGTGGCAATGTCGGCGCAGTGGCTGCGGGTTTCCTGTTAAAAGGCATGCTGGATATTCAAACTACTCTGATGGTACTGGGTGGCTTGGTAGTGATTGCTGCAAGTTGTGTGTTGATGATCCGCTTCTCTGTCGAGCATAAAGAAAAAGAACAGCGTTTATATGAACAGGCCGTGACTGAACGTCATCTGGCAGAAGCACAGCAATAACACTACATTCCTGATTTAAAATGAATCAATAAAAAGGATAGCAATATCCTTTTTGTTGCTTTTGCTAACTCAATAATAAAATGATGAACCCAATATTCAGGATAGGAAGGTATTATTAAAAAAGGACAGGATGATTGAATTCATCGAATAAAAATAAAACCATTTATAGTTTATATGTTTAATTTTAGATAAAAAATTATATATATTTTAGTGACGATTTTAAAAAATAAATGAATTTAATAAGTGCAGATAAAATAAAAGCCATTTTAATAATGGCTTTTATTCTTATAGCAGAGGATTAATAAGTTTTATAAGGTAAAAACTTTCCGGATAATACGACATTCACCCGATCTCCGTTTGGGTTATTCTCACGTTGAATATCCATACTGAAATCAATTGCACTCATAATACCATCTCCGAATTCTTCATGGATCAGCTCTTTAATGGTCATGCCATAGACGCTGACCACCTCATACCAGCGATAAATCAGCGGATCTGTCGGCACACTGGTTGGCAGAGAACCTTTATAGGGTACGATTTGCAGCCAGGCGATGGCTTCATCAGTCAGTCCAAATATTTCACCAATTTTTTCCGCCTGTTCTTTATTAAAAGCCATCTGACCTAAACATGCAGCAGTCACCCATTCTTTAGAAAGGCCTATAGCTTCAGCGACATCTGTCCATTTGATAGACTTTAAAACTTTCGCTAAAATAATCATGTCTGTCACTTGTTGACGATGGCTAATCATAATCTTCTCCAATAGCTATATTTAAAAAATGACCGCTATAAATAATGCAGAGATTATGCCAATATAATTATAAGGATTAAATTTTAAAATAATTTATATGATTTTTACTAATCATTTAAAATAAATGGCATGCTATTTGCTTTTATCTATATTAAATATGGCAACGGCGCCATGACACAATTGATCTGTTTGAATAATGCAAGGCAAAGACGCCTATGGTTGAAATAGACCTTAGGCGTCTTTTATTTGCAAACAGGCAAGTAATTTATATAAAGGGGATAAAAATATGGCTTATCTTGCTCCTGCAGAGTTTGCAAAAAAAGTGGTCGATGCCGGTGAGGCAAAACTTCATATGGCCACGCGTGATGTTTTAATTCGTGCGTTTATGGCAGGCGCAATTCTGGCACTGGCAGCAGTATTTGCCGTGACGATTGCGGTACAAACAGGGGTGCCACTGATCGGTGCACTGCTATTTCCAGTCGGTTTCTGCATGTTGTATCTCTTGGGCTATGACCTGCTCACCGGGGTATTTGTATTGACTCCATTAGCCTGGTTAGACAAACGTCCTGGGGTGACGTGGGCACGTATTTTAAAAAACTGGGGTCTGGTGTTTTTAGGTAACTTTGCCGGATGTTTAACCGTGGCAGTGTTGATGGCCGCAGTCTATACCATGGGTTTCGCCGCTGAACCGAATGCGGTCGGGGTGAAAATCGCCCATATTGGGGAAGACCGGACTTTGGGCTATGCCGAATATGGCTTTGCTGGCTGGATGACAATTTTTATCCGCGGCATGCTGTGTAACTGGATGGTGTCACTCGGTGTAATTGGCGCCATGATGTCGACCACGGTCAGCGGCAAATTCATCGCGATGTGGATGCCAATCATGCTGTTTTTCGCCATGGGCTTTGAACATTCAGTGGTGAATATGTTCCTGTTCCCATTTGCCATGATGATGGGCGGTGATTTCTCGATTACAGACTATTTCTTGTGGAATGAATTACCGGTGGCACTGGGGAATCTGGTGGGTGGTCTGGCACTGACAGGTTTGGCGCTCTATACCACGCATGTACGTACTGGCGATAAAAAAGAATTCTAATCTGAGCATGATGATTTATGTCTTGAGATTAAAGGGATCAATTCGATCACTGCTGTCCCATAGTTTGCTTTAAATAAAAAAACCTGAGTCCTAACAGTTAAAATATGAGTGCAAACAAACACTTTAACGACCAGGATTCAGGTTTTGTCACATCAGAATACCGTATTTCATGA